>JAUVKW010000174.1 GCA_030596025.1 Bacteroidota bacterium
AAACCGGATAAGTATTGAAGATATGTCAGGTGGTACATTTACAATTACCAATGGCGGAGTTTTTGGATCAATGCTTTCCACTCCAATTTTAAACCCACCCCAGGCCGGGATACTGGGTATGCACAATATTGTTGAGCGTCCAGTAGTCAGAAATGGCAATATTGAAATCAGGCCAATTATGTACCTGGCATTATCTTATGATCACAGGATAATTGATGGAAGAGATTCGGTAGGATTCCTTGTGAAGGTTAAAGAATATATAGAATCTCCCATGAGAATGATCACTGGAGGGCAGGATCCGGAAAGCCTGCTGTTAGATATTTAAAACTGAAAAAAACCACCTCCCCCCGGCTGCGCCGGGGTACTCCTCCTTGAAAAAAGGAGGAGAATTTAAGACTGTTTTAAGTATAAATTAAATACCAAAAATTTCTCCACTCATGATATCACATTAACTTTCGGATCAATAAACGAACCTGGAGCTTCGTTTTACAAATTATGTTAATTTTGAGGCTCTATCAAACAATCTGTCATTTATGAAAAAAGTTAATCTTTCTATTATTCTCCTCTCCTTTATCCTTTCTCATGTATCTTCACAGGGTCCTGGCACAGGGGAGGTAAGCAGCTATATTTCAGACAATATGGAAGGTCTGGAATCCCTGTATCTGGATCTTCATCAAAACCCTGAACTATCTCATTATGAATTTGAAACAGCACGAAAGATGGGAGCTATTCTTGATCAGCTTGGATTCGAGGTAACCAGAGATTTTGGAGGAAATAGTGTTGTAGGAGTATTCAAGAATGGTGAAGGCCCGGTAATCATGTTGAGAACTGATATGGATGCCCTTCCTATTGTTGAGAAAACCAATCTTCCATATGCCAGTACAGTCACTTTTCAAACAAAAGAAGGAAAAAAGCTTGGGGTAATGCACGCCTGTGGTCATGATGTACATATGAGCGTATGGACAGGAACAGCAAAAACCCTTATAAACTTTAAAGATCACTGGAAAGGGACCTTAATTCTTATCGCACAGCAGGCCGAAGAAACCAGTGGAGGGGCAAGTTCTATGATTGATGCCGGTCTCTTCAAAAAATTCCCCATTCCAGATTATGCCCTTGCTCTGCATATTAACCCGGAATTACAATCAGGCACCATAGGCTATTGCCCGGGGCCTGCATTTGCTGGAGTTAGTTCAGTAGATATTAAGATCTTTGGGGAAGGTGGACATGGAGCATACCCTCATCGCTGCATTGATCCCATTGTTTTGGCTTCGAGAACTATACTGGATATACAAACTATTGTTAGCCGGGAGCTTACTCCTCTAGACCCGGCAGTAATTACTGTAGGATCTATTCATGGAGGGACCAAACACAATATCATTCCAGATGAAGTGGATATGCAACTCACCTTAAGGTATTACAAAGATGAGGTGTATGATCATATGATAGAATCGCTGAATCGAATTACAGCAGGAATTGCAGCATCAGCCGGACTGCCTGAAGAGAAGTATCCGGTAGTAGAGAATGCTAAAGAAAATACTCCACCTGTGTATAATGACCCTGAACTTACAGCTAAAGTGATTGGATTTATGCAAAATACCATAGGCAGGGAAAATACTATTAATATTGATCCGCTCATGGCTGGCGAAGACTTTGGAAAATATGGACGCACAGAAGAGAAAATACCCATCCTGATGTATATGCTGGGCAGTGTTTCTGAAGAAAAAATGAATGACCACATAAAAAAGGGTTCGGCATTACCTCCCTTACATTCCCCGAAATTAGCACCCGATTATATGAAAACCATTAAAACCGGAATTCTTGTTATGAGCACTTCCACAATTAGTCTCTTTAACGAAAAGTAAGCATTAATGAAAACAATACTCTTTACCTCAATCGCCATTTTTCTATTCTCCAGTATTACTTATGGGCAGGATAGAATTACAGGATTAAACCTTGCTACCCGAAGTGAGGTAATTGCTCAACACGGAATGGCTTGTACCAGCCAGCCCCTGGCTACCCAGGTGGCCCTTGACATTTTAAAAAGTGGCGGAAATGCTATAGACGCTGCAATAGCAGCAAATGCCACTCTGGGATTGATGGAGCCTACAGGAAATGGGATGGGTGGTGACTTATTTGCCATTGTATGGGATTCAAAAACAAAAAAACTATATGGTTTGAATGCAAGCGGACGATCACCAAAGTCCTTAAGTCTGGAGTACTTCAAAAGGAATAATTACAAGAAAATTCCTTCTCACGGGCCCTTACCTGTGTCTGTTCCGGGAGCTGTGGATGGATGGTTTGAGCTCAATACGAAATTTGGATCCATGCCTATGAATGAGATTCTTCAACCGGCAATTGATTATGCGAGGGATGGATTCCCGGTATCAGAACTAATCTCATATTATTGGCGTGGTGGTGCCAGGGGTCTTCAAAAATATCCAAACTTCAAAGAAATTTTTATGCCTGATGGTCATGCTCCGGCAAAAGGAGAAGTTTTTAAGAATCCTTACCTGGCATCAACACTAAAAAAAATAGCCGAAGGAGGAAGAGATGTTTTTTATAAAGGAGAAGTTGCCAGGACTATTGATTCCTTCATGAAAGAACAGGAAGGGTTCCTTTCTTATGAAGATCTTGCCACTCATACATCTGAATGGGTAGAACCTCTCTCAGTCAATTATCGTGGTTTTGATGTCTGGGAGCTTCCCCCAAATGGACAGGGTACAGCTGCTCTACAGATGCTCAATATCCTGGAAGGTTTTGACATTAAATCCATGGGTTTTGGAAGTGCAGAATATATCCATTATTTCGTAGAAGCCAAGAAGCTGGCTTTTGAAGACCGGGCAAAATATTATTCAGATCCGGCTTTTAATGAACTGCCAATTGAACAACTGACCTCAAAAGATTATGCCACCGAACGCAGAGCCTTGATAAATCCGGCAAGAGCAGCACGCAGCTATCCTGCAGGAGAACTGGAGCAAGGCAATACAATCTACCTTACTGTGGCTGACCAGTGGGGAAATATGATATCTCTTATTCAGAGTAATTACCGGGGAATGGGTTCAGGAATGGTTCCTCCGGGGTTGGGATTTATCTTACAGGATCGTGGAGAATTATTTAGCCTTGAAGAAGGACACATGAATGTTTTTGAACCGGGAAAAAGACCATTTCACACCATTATACCGGCTTTCATTACCAAAGATGGAAAACCATATATCAGCTTCGGTCTAATGGGTGGGGCAATGCAACCCCAGGGCCATACCCAGATTGTTGTTAATATAATAGATTTCGGCATGAACCTGCAGGAGGCTGGAGATGCTCCAAGGATACAACATGGAGGGTCTTCCCAACCCACAGGAGAAGTCATGACAAATGGAGGAATTGTTTATCTGGAATCGGGCATAGACTATGATACTATAAGAAACCTTGTTCGCAGGGGACACAAAATTCAATGGAACGTTGGAGGGTATGGAGGATATCAGGCTATTATGTGGGATGATAAGAATAAAGTATATTTTGGCGCCTCGGAGTCGAGAAAAGACGGACAGGCGGGAGGGTATTAAGAGGAAGAGTTTAAGAGTGGAATAATGGAATGGTGGAATAATGGAAAAATAGGAAAAAGAAGAAAGAGCGAAAGAAGAGATGAGAGGTGAGAGGTGAGAGGTGAGAAAGAGAAGAGAAGAAAAGAGAAGGGTGGAAAATTTAAGGCAGTCCCATGGGGACGAAATATTATAGCCATGGATGTAAATCCATGGTTAAGAAGAATAAGTCGTTTAGCTTTGTCATGATTTTTGCACGAAGCGCAAAAATCATGACAAAGCGAAGTGGCTGAAAATCGAAAAGGAATGAAGAAAACAGCAATAATATTTGGAGCAACCGGATTGGTGGGGAGTCATCTGCTTAATCAGTTACTGGAGGATTCACTATATTCAAAAGTAATTTCAATCTCAAGAAGAGATACCGGAATTCGTAATACAAAACTTGAAGATATTACCGGAGATCTTACAAATCGTGATTTTCTGCAAGATCATATAAGGGGAGATGTGATATTTTGTTGTTTGGGAACTACCATCAGGAAAGCCGGCTCACAAGAAGCTTTCTCCCTGGTTGATTTGCATCTGCCTGTTCTCATTGCTGAAATTGGGGAAAGGAACAATATTCCTGTAGTGGTGGTTATTTCATCCCTGGGTGCAAGTACCGGATCATCAAATTTCTATTTGAGGACCAAGGGCCAAATGGAAAAACAGGTATTTGGCTTTAATTATGAAAAAATCATCATCCTCAGGCCTTCCTTATTATTGGGAAAAAGGAATGATTTCCGCTTCGGTGAAGCTTTAAGCAAACCTTTTCTTCAATTTGCATCTTTATTCATGTTCGGTACATGGAAAAAATTCAAAGCAATTAAAGCCACTGAAGTTGCAAAAGCAATGAGGATACTTACTGAACAAAGTAGTGGGAAAATAATTATTGAATCCGATGAAATTGAAAAACTAACAGAAATAAATGAAGCAGGAAAGTTTTCTTGATCTCGTTAATAAAAGGCAAAGCGACAGGGCCTACCTCAACAAAGCCATTGAGAGCGAAAAAATAGACAGATGCCTGGAAGCAGCTCGCATGGCTCCTTCAGCCTGTAACTCCCAACCATGGACTTTTATAGTTGTGAATGATAAAAAATTAAAAAATCTGATAGCGGATGCTACCTCCAATGTATTGCTCCCACTAAATCATTTCACAAAACAAGCTCCGGTTCATATTGTTATCGTTCAGGAATCTCCAAAATTAACTGCCAGGTTAGGAGGTCTGATTAAGGATAAGGAATTTCCTCTTATTGATATTGGAATTGCAGCAGAACATTTTTGCCTTCAAGCCACATCTGAAGACTTGGGAAGCTGTATGCTTGGCTGGTTTAATGAAAAAAAGGTAAAAGAACTTTTAGAAATTCCTGAAATAAAAAGACCTGTCCTGATAATTACGCTGGGCTATCCTGCCAAAAAGTTAAGAGCAAAAAAGAGAAAAAAGCTTAATGAGATTGTGAGATATAATTCCTATAAGAGAGGGAGGAAGAATGGAAAAATGGAATGATGGAACCTTTGAGACCCGATAGGGGATCAAAGTTCACAGATTGTCCCGAACTTGATTCGGGAAGCTGCTTTTCAGAGGTGGCAATTACAACTACTTATGGAGTAGCTGAATAAAAAAATATTAGCTATGAGTTTAGAATGGCTGAACTAGATAATTGAGGGTGCGAGTAACAATTGAAAGAAAGCCACTAATGCACGGATGGAAGACGAATACACTAATGGATTAAATCATAAAATTTATCTCCAAAAAACAAATAAAACTCAAATCTCAAATCCCAATAGCCAAACAACAAGGTTATTTTATTTTGAGATTTGAAATTTTAATTCTAGAATATGTCCACACTTTTTCTGCTTGAATTTTTGGTTTAATTCTCCGTCTTTTCTTCTTCTTCATCGGGAACAACCTGAATTTCTGGGGCTGTATCCTGCAACAAATATGCAGTGAACCAGGGAATGATCAAAAAAATAAATGCACCAAAGGAAAGTACGATAAGTACACCTGCTCCAGGCCAATGCATTATCTTAAACATATAGCCAATCAACATTACCAGGAAAATAATCCCACTTATATTAAACACCTGATGCTTTGAAGCCTGGTACCCCAGGAAAGATGCTATTGCAAACAATAAAAAAGATAAGGCTGGCAATACTGCCATTGCGTTGGGACTAACATCAGCTCCACTCTCAAAAAGAATAGTTGATGCTTCTTTTGAATAGTTGAAGGTCCAGTGTTGTAGCATTGCAAGAATATCAAAAACAAAAACAGCAAGACCCAAAGCTGCAATTACAATAGAAATTTTTTTCATGATTTATAGAATATTTAAGAAAGAAATTTGATATGTCGGAATTTATAAGTTAGTCATTAATGTATATTGAGTTATATCATTTTAAATCATTTAAGTATTAGGCTAAGGCAGAGGCTAAGGCTTAGGAAATTGACTGCACCTTTTCTATGCATTAAACTCAATATGCCTTGAAGATAATACCTTATCAGGCTTTATACTAATCTTTTTCAATCTTTGATAATAGATCTATAAGTTTTCCTTCCTCATTCTGCCAGCACAATTCTTTCCGGGCAATCTCAAGATTTTTTCTCCACTTCTGATTCTTCACAGTATTATTAAGAATACTTTTTATTTGTTGTCCAATTTTAGAGGGTTGACGAGAATTAAGGAT
>JAUVKW010000080.1 GCA_030596025.1 Bacteroidota bacterium
GCGAACCTGATCGGAAGTTAAGGCTGTACCTGAAGATGCTACAACATTCTCTATATTGGCCTGATGTAATGCAAGAACATCGGTATAACCTTCAACCAGAAAGCACTTGCTCGTGGCTACAATTTCCTTTTTTGCCTGGTAAAGCCCATAAAGCACCCGGCTTTTATGGTAAATATCTGATTCCGGGGAATTAAGATACTTAGCTGCCCTGGCATCTGATTTAAGAATTCTTCCTCCAAATCCAACAACCTGGCCAGACAGGGAATGAATAGGAAAGATTATTCTCCCGGCGAAGCGATCAAACCTATAATTTTCTTTATCAATTGTTAATCCGGTTTTGGTAAGAAAATCTAATTTATATCCTGCCTCCAATGCTTTGCTGGTTAAGGCATTTCTTTGTTCCGGAGAATATCCGACTTCAAACTTTTTAAGAATCTCATGCCGAAAGTTTCTTTCCTTGAAATAACTTAGGCCAATTGAAATCCCCTCGTCGTTATGAAACAATGTTTCATGGAAATATTTTTTTGCAAAAGAAAGTACAACCAGCAGGCTTTCTCTTTCATTTTGCTGTTGTATTTCTTCGGTTGATAATTCTTTTTCAACAACTTCAATATGATACTTCCTGGCAAGATATTTCAGTGATTCCGGATAACTTAGGTGTTCGTGCTCCATTACAAACTTCACTGCATTTCCTGCACGACCACAGCCGAAACATTTATAAATCCCCTTGGTTGGTGACACCGTAAATGATGGTGTTTTCTCATTATGAAAGGGACATAAGCCCAAATAATTAACCCCACGCTTCTTCAGGGTAACAAAATCCTGAATAACTTCAGTTATTTCGGCAACATCAATTATTCTGTCAATTGTACTTTTATCTATCATTATTGTGCTATTCTCATCCTGTAAATCAGGGCCTTAGTGACATTTTGTGCTTTTGCTAAGTTATAAAATATTCCAATAATTATGCCCTAAAATATCAAGCACTAAAAGTTTAAGTTAGATTTCTGTTCCACGCCCGGAATTGCAACAGGAAACTAATAGCCAGACTTAAAGACGTGGTATCACATAGAAAATCAGCTTATGACAAAATTATTTCATATATTAAATGTTTCAAACTAAGCCGGGAAAAAATGAAAAAATTAGTTGTATTAAGTGGAGCAGGTATGAGTGCAGAAAGTGGTCTTAGAACTTTCCGTGATATGGGAGGCTTATGGGAAGAGTATGACGTAACTGAAGTTGCCAGTCCCATTGCCTGGGAAAACGATCGTGAACTTGTTTTAAGATTTTACAATGAGCGCAGGAAACAATTATTTGAGGTTAAGCCTAATGAGGGTCATATCGGACTGGCAGAATTGGAAAATGAGTTTGACGTACACATTGTCACTCAAAATGTAGATGATTTGCATGAGAGGGCAGGAAGTTCAAAAATATTGCATTTACATGGTGAATTAAAAAAAGCTCGCAGCACATCAGACCCATCCCTTGTTTATGAAATTGATGGTTGGGAACTTAAAACCGGCGATATGTGTGAAAAAGGCTCGCAATTGCGACCACATATTGTATGGTTTGGGGAAGCTGTTCCTGCTATAGAAGATGCCGTTCCTGTTTTGCAAGATGCAGATATTCTTGTAATTATTGGAACATCCTTGAATGTATATCCCGCTGCCGGCCTTGTGCAATACGCACCTTCAAATATTCCGGTGTATCTTATTGATCCCAATGATGTTACCTCTGGCAACCCAAATATTATATTTATAAAAAGTGGTGCAGGAGAGGGTGTTAAGACCCTGAAAAAATTATTACTAAAACAAGCTGAATAATTATGAAGAAGAAAGTTGTTGTCGCTGTTACCGGAGCCAGTGGAGCTATATATTCAAAATTGCTTTTTGAAAAACTTGATTCTTTAGAAAACCAAATTGAGGCAATCGGGGTGGTATTTTCAAAATACGCCAAAGAGGTGTGGGAACACGAATTAAAAGACGATAGTTATAACAAACTTAGCTTTCCTGTGTATGATGCGCATGACTTTTTTGCGCCTTTTGCATCCGGATCCGCGGGTTATGATATCATGCTTGTTTGCCCCTGCTCCATGGGAACTCTTGGGAGAATTGCTGCTGGTATTTCAAATGATCTAATCACAAGAGCAGCTGATGTTATGTTAAAAGAAAGAAAAAAACTAATCCTGGTGCCCCGGGAGCTTCCTTATAGCCTTATTCACATCAGTAATATGAAAACTATTACCGAAGCTGGAGGAATTATTTGTCCCGCTTCTCCTTCATTTTACAGTCAGCCTTCCAACATTCAGGAGGTTGTTCTGTCTGTTGTAGATAGAGTTTTAGATCTGGCAGGCTTTGATATTCCATATTATAAATGGGGAGAAAAGTAAAAGTCTATTAAGTGACATTTTAGATGACATGAGTCTAATTAACAACAACTTGCATTAAGGCTATATAGATATATAAACGGAGGTTCTATTTACATATACGTTGGCATTTATTGCGGAGAGTCGTATTGCAAAAACACAACTTATATTTTGAATATATTTGTTCTTTCATATAAAACGTGATTATGAGTAAAACCAAACTAAATGTCAACGATATTGAGATAGTTCTTTACAAACAGAATGGATTGCTTATGCCGAGGAGGCAGATTTACTTAATGTTGTCTTATTTAAATGTACAGCAAAAGATTGGAGAGATGCAAATCCGGATTTGAATAATAAATCTATGAATATACGTGACATTGCAAGTATTAATGAACTAGCAATTTTGTCAAACCTTGAGACACTTAATGCTGAGATGATTAGGGATGAAATATCCAAGATAGATAGATTTCGTAAACTGACCGAAATAGCAAAATATCAGTTGACTGTTTTAAAAGACAAAGACTTTATGAAAACACTTAAGAAGATAAATAATGAAGTATATATCAAGAGACAAAGAGACTTAAAGAAATAGCAACGAAATGCCAACAATGGCTAAAAAACATAGGGCGGACAAGGGTTTTCGCAAGTTCAGTTCACTAATCAGGTTTTGTCATAGTGGACAAGTACATAGCTTCGAATGCCCTACGATTTTTTAGCTGAACCGTTATGGGTAGGCCGAACTTGCATAAGTGCTTTAAGCCATGAAAAAAAAACTAATTATAATTAGCACTTTTATTCTATTAATTTCAACTTCAAGTCATTCTCAAGTAAAGCATGAAATTGGTGTTATTTATGGAAAATCTTCAGGTGCAGCAGTATTCAGCATCTTAAGGAATGGCTTTTTAATGGGGGCTTCTTCATCTTCATTAAAAAATAATAATACTATAGGAATTAGATATTTTAGAAGTCTACAAACTAAGAAAAAATTAAAATTGGAACTGGGGTTAAACTACTTAAGTGGAACATTAAAAATAATACCAGCTCCTACCGGAGATCCAATTTCTGATGCTCCTATATATGAAGATTTCATGTTAATTTCTTTCCCTATCTATATAAATTATAGTTTTTGGAAATATTTCTTTCTTAATACAGGAGTACTATTAGATTATCAGAAAAGTCCTTTTGCGAATTTCAAGGCAGAAATTGAATAAATGATGCGCCAAATTCTGATTGGTCGATATTTTGTAGAGTGCCCCCATGAAATGGGTTAGATCAAACCTCCCCGCCCCTCGGGTATTTGGGCTTTCAGAGCTAAATTTAAAGAAGTTATCCTAAATCCGGCCTACAGAGCATACGCTAAAACAGCAAGGCTAATTTGAGTTCCTTCAATTTCCAGAATTGGATGAGCGCAGGCCTCAATAGTTGAACCCGTGGTTAAAACATCATCTACCAACAAGATGTGTTTCCCTTTTAAGGACTCCGGGTCTTTCAGTTTAAAAATTCCCTCCACGTTTTCCCAGCGTTCATACCTGCTTTTATTCGTTTGGGTTGGGTTTGCCTTTGCCCGGTAAAGCTGTTTAGTATTCAGTGGCTTGCCCAGGCTTTCTGCAAGACCTTTTGCAATCCATTCGCTTTGATTAAATCCTCGTTGTCGCTTCTTTCGGGAATGCAGCGGGACCGGTATTATTTCATTTACTAAACTAAATTTTGTATTTCTCAACTCTTGCCCGTATAATTTACCAAGTCCTAAACCCAATTCATTTTGCCCTTTATACTTAATATTGTGTATCAGATTTTTAAACTTGCTTCCCTTTTCAAAAAAGTAATATGCCGTTGCATCTTCAATATCTACCCTTCCCCATAAAGATTGTGCAACCGGATTGTTTTTATGTTTATGAAAATTTGTTTTTGGCAATTCCAGTAAACATTGTGTACAAATAAACTTCTCATTTATTACCATTGGAGCTCCACAGGCAGCACAGGATTGGGGAAATACCAAATCAAAAAACTGATTTATAAATTGAAGCTTAGCCATTCAAAAGAGTGAAATTTGGGGAACACACATTCTGCTGTGAATTAATTCACAGCAGAATGTGCTTTTTAAATTTACATTATAACTTTCAAAACTGGAAGTCTTAACCAACAAGTTCCTAAGAAAGGTCTGAAATCTTAACGGCTTTTATTCAACATTCCAGAGAAATGGGACTAGTGTTAAACAGAATAGTATTTTGATTTTTGTATTTTTAAGGTGCTAATTTTAATCGAAATTTTCAATGCGCTTTTTGCTAATATTTCTATCATTATTATTCATTCCGAGCGCTCATTGTCAGCCTCAAGGGCCTTCTTTTTCACAACTTAATATTGAAGACTTTTACATTCGGCTTAATACCGAAATAAACAAACTTATTCTGGATGTCCGGCCATATAGGGATTTTAAGAAAGAACATGTTCCCGGGTCAATTTCGGTTGATGACATAAAGACTCTTAATAAATTAACGGACACTCTTGATCTTGAAATTTTTTTGTTTGTTTATTGTGATGATAACTCTAGAAGCCTTGAGGTGTGTCAAATGCTTCAGGAGCAGGGTTTTCAAAACATTTATATGCTAAATGGAGGAATTACCGAATGGAAAAAGCGGAAATTTGAGTTATACCGGAAAAAATCCAGGCTAAAAAAAAGAAATTTGTAAAAGATTATACTTCAAGAGGGGTTTGTAGAATAAGCAATTGTTCTCCCGGAAAGCTTTCTGCCATATGAAGGCTTGTTTTTTTATCAATTTTGCCCTGCAACAAAGACAATAATTCAAGAAGCTTTTTCTTGTTGCTGTTTACTTTTTGTTTCTTTTTGGAAAGGGAAATTTCCTGATTCAGGCTTTTCGATAACAGGTCTGCACATTTCTGTATCTCCCCCTTCTTCCCTGCCCAGCATAAATCAAATAGTTTGTTTTCCTTTTTGGTTTCTAATTGCAATATTAAATCCTTGTCTTTATCTCCTTTTTCCATGCAGTCTGTCAATATCAATTCAAGAATTGCATTTATATAGAACTCGGGTTCTTTTACTTTGAAAAAAAATGATTTATCTAATAAATTCAAAAATGAAAAAAGATTTTTCTCCTTCAGTGCCATCAGTGAATCTGCATTTGTTTTAAGAAGGAAGGCAAATTGGGACCCCTGAAATACATCTTTGTATAAACGAATATCTTCAAGGCCCTGAAATTCAGGAAATTCCAGATCAGAATCAGGTTCATTTATATTGGTTTCCATAGAAAAATATGACTGCCTGTCATCCAATCTGTCAAATTTATACTGTATTTTATTGCCCGATTTTCTTGCTACTTCTATAAGACCCAGTCCGGCCCCTCCCAGCTTGGACATAATTGTGTCCCTGAGAATTTTTTTATATTCTATGTTTAATTCTTCAACTGAGGTTTGATTTAAGAGGTCGATTTTAGATTTTAAATCTCCTACCATGGAGCTGTCAAGCACATTCCCAAATGCAATATTAAACCTGTCCTTTCTTTGTCTGATTGAAAAGATCTCCCTTGGAAAGGTTTTCAATCTCTTTTCCTTGCTATGATGACGATTTACATTTTGAATACACTCAACAAAAATATAAAATGCCCTTTTTCGAATTTTCATGTCTACATTGCTGTTGCCAATAACAACTTCTGCCAGAGGAATAAGGGCATCATTTATTTGATCTGTAAAATCACCATAAAAAATAAAAGACAAATCATTTGTTGTCTCCTGTTTAAACAGGTTGATTTTGTTTTTATTTATTGCGATTTTACCCTGGGTCATATTTTATTTTCTAGAGGCAACTAAAATTAAGCATATTTTACTTAAACCTACAACTTACAAATCAAGTAAATTATTAAAAAATTAGATTCTAACAAAATTCCAGTTGTTTTAAATTAATAAATAAATCTGACCTACTTGTGGCCACAACATATCCTGTGAATTTTTCATCTTAATATATTAACGCTTTATTTTGGTATTTGGTTGCACGAGCAAGGGAAAACCACACAGAAAGTTTTTCTATTATCCCTATACTCTAATAAAAGAATAATACGCAAAAAATGCCCTAACGAGGCATTGTGCCAACTGAACTCATTTGTCTCACAACAATCCACGAAAGTTGGGACAAACTGTTGTTTGGAATTTGAGTTTCACGAATAAAATATCCTGGTTTCAAGTCAAATATGGTATTTTGGGTCTATCATTACGAATTTGCCTGCCTGCCGGACAGGCAGGTTTCGGAATCTTTTGCCTGATAAATAGATGCTGAAACAAATTACTCACTTCGTTCGTGAGACCGCTTCGCTCAGTTCAGCATGACGACACAGTAAGAGGTAGGCTTGACCTGACACTAGTCAACTACTGTTCCAAATATTTTCATTACTCTTTTTTGAATTATAATTGTCAGGCGATACATTACTGGTACAATTATAAGGGTAAGGAAAGTGGCAAATGAAAGACCAAATATTACCGTCCATGATATTGGTCCCCAAAAAGATACCATATCCCCCCCAATATAAAACTGGGGATCATAATTGCTTAACATGGATGCAAAATCGAGATTCAGACCAACAGCCAAAGAAATAAGACCCATAATCGTAGTAATGGCAGTAAGTAAAACCGGTCGCAACCGGGTTCTTCCTCCTTGAACAACACAGGCTGTAGCTTCGTCAACAGGCAGGAATGCATTTTCTGCAAGCCCAAGTTCTTTTCTTTTCCTTTTCTTTAGCAGCTCAACATAATCAACCAACACTATTCCGTTGTTTACAACAATCCCGGCAAGTGACACTATGCCAATGCCCATCATTACAACTATGAAATCCATTTTGAAAGTAGCAATTCCCCCAAATACTCCTATAGTACTAAATAAAACCGTCACGATAATAATCAATGGTTTAATTACTGAATTAAACTGGGTTACCAATATCATAATTATTAAAACTACTGCTATCATCATTGCCCGTGCAAGGAAGGCGGTTGATTCTGCCTGCTCTTGCTGTTCTCCGGTAAATTCATATTTAAAGCCTTCCGGCATTTCAAACCCGGCAAGATTGTGGGCAATTTGTTGATTTATATTAGTGGCATTATACCCCTCATTTACATTTGAGTATAAAGTAATAACCCGTTTCTGATCTCTTCTGTTTACTGCACCATAGGTTGAACCATATTCAATGGATGCAACCGCAGAAAGAGGAATTTTTATATCACTACCATCCTCGTGAAATATAATTTCCTGGTTCATTATAGAAGAAACACTATAACGATACTCATCCTTGAGTCTTATAACAATCGGATATTCATCCTCTCCGACTTTAAAATCAGAAATTTCTTTTCCAAACAATGAGGTTCTGATATTCATAGCAACCTGGCTGGTACTGAGCCCAAATCTCCTGGCCTTATCCCTGTCAATTTTAACAACCATTTCCGGCTTACCAACATCCAGGTCTGTTTTCAAAGCTTCAATTCCAGGAATATGTAAATTTTCAATAAAGGTTTTTATTGAATCTGTCAATTCTATGAGCTCTCTGAAATTCTCTCCGCTTACTTCAAGATTGATAGCTTTCCCTGCCGGAGGTCCCATACCTGATTTTTCGAGCGATATTAAAACTCCCGCGTATTTACCTGCAAATTCTTCACCTATGCCGGCCATGACCTGGGATGTGTTTATTCCATTCCGGTATTGAAAATCAACAAAATCTATTGTGGTAATAGATTTATGCGCTTCGTCTCCAAGACTAAACTCATCTGGAGAACCTTTTCCCACAGTAGTTAAAATCGATTTGATAATATCCTTATCCTGTTCAAGAAAAATTATCAAATCATTCTCCAGCTGAACTGCAAAGGTGTCACTGGCATAAATGCTTGTCCCGAGAGGGTGTTCTGCAATAATATTAATATAGCTTGGATCGGAATCGGGGAAGAACCCAATTTCTGAACCTCTCGCAAGAAAAAAAGCAATGGTTAATATCAGCATCATGATAGTACCAAGGAACGCCAACCATGGATTTTTCCCTTTTAAAGTAAAGCTCAATACTTTTATATATAACTGTTCAAGCCAGGGAAGAAATTTGTTCTGAAACCAAAAGCCTAATCTATAGAATATCACTGTGTCTAATAAAATTATGATAGCAAATGCCCCTGCTAAATTTGCTATTGTATAAGACTTTGCAACAAAAGCAATGGCCCCGATAATGAATAAAACCACCGTTGCTATCAGGCTTTTTTTATGCCCTGAATTTTTTTCATTGTCTTTCTTACTTATGAACTTTGCTGACAAAACCGGAATAATAACCAGTGCCACAAAAAGGCTTGAGCTTAGAACAATAATCAGTGTTATAGGAAGCGCTTTCATAAATTCGCCTGTCTGGCTTTTCCAGAAAGCAAGAGGTAAAAAGGCGGCAAGGGTTGTTATGGTTGAGGCGATGATGGGGCCGGCTATTTCGCCAACGGCTTTTCTTGCAGCAAGCAGAGGCGGATGCCCGGAAGAAATATACCGGTATATGTTTTCAACCACCACAATGGCATTGTCAACCAGCATACCAAGTGCAAGAATGAGTGCAAATAATATGATCATGTTTATGGTGTAACCTAAAAACCCCAGAACTATAAAGCTGGTGAACATAGATAAGGGAATGGCCAGGCCAACAATAAGTGCATTTCTTGAACCCAAAAAATAAAATAAAACAAAAACCACAAAAATAATTCCCATAACCATATTATTGACCAGGTTGCTGAGCTGTTTTCGAACCATATCTGACTGATCGTTGGTGTAATCTATGCTAAGATTGGCGGGAAGAACATTGCTCGCCTGAACCTCCTTCATCATTGCAAAAATTTGATCCGTTGCATTCAGGAGATTTTCTCCACTTTTTTTGATCACCTGCAAAGATGCAACCGGTTTTTGATCTAAACGGGCAAAATTTGTTGGATCTTCAAAGCCCATAACTACATCTGCCACATCCTCCAAATAAACGATTTCCCCCTCTTCGCGTTTTACAATTACTTTACTGATGTCATCAACATCCACAAATTCTCCAAAAACTCTTATTGACCTTTGGAAATTTCCCTGAATCAACTCTCCCCCCGAGACTGATAAATTTTCTGATGTTACTGCTGTCTCTATATCAAAAAAGGAAACATTATAAGCCTGAAGTTTAATCAGGTCAATATTTATTTTTACTTCTTTTTCATTTAATCCTTTTATATCCACTCTTGATATTTCAGGAATGGTTTCCACCTTTTCTTGTAAAAGTTCGGCATAATCTCTAAGTTCTTCATTACTAAAGTCTCCGGAAAGGTTAATGTAAATGATTGGAAACTCTGAAAGATCAATATCAATAACATTTGGATCGGTAAGTAAATCGTTAGGCAGTTCATTTTTGGCTTTGTCTACAGCATCTTTCACATCGCTTATGGCTTTGTCCAGATCAATATCAAAGCTAAATTCTGCGGTTATGAAAGAAATGTCCTGAAGAGAATTTGAGCTCAGGGTTTTTATTCCATCAACAGTTTCTATCTCCTTCTCAAGGGGTCGGGTAATAAGATTTTCAATATCCGCAGGAGCATTCCCGGGATATATGGTTTGAATCATTACCGTAGGAAAAGCAACTTCCGGAAACAATTCTTTTGGAAGGTTATTAAATGAAATTATTCCGAAAAGAATAATGGCAAGAGTAAGCAAAAATACCGTGTTGCTGTTTTTTAATGCAAGGCTTGTGATTTTAAATTCTCTTTCCACCTTTTGATTATTCTCCTGATTCATGAATTTGTATATTTATTAAACTTTATGATGCAACATAAATATGGGATCCTGAAGAAACCATATTGTAACCAACAACAATTATTTCATCATTTTCATCAAGACCTTCCAGAATCATTGTATTATTGTCGTAAGTAATTCCTGTTTTTACATACTTTTTCCTGGCAATCAGTTTGTTTTCATTTCTTTCAACTATATAAAGGAATGAACCTTCATAATCTTGTTTGATAATCTGCGATGGTACTATAATGGCATTTTCTGCAACAAAATCGTTTAGCCTGATCTTTGAAATCATATTTGGCTTCAATTTATTTTCTTTGTTATCAAGTTTGATCTCTATTCTAAATGTTCGGCTTTTTTCGTTGATCACTTCACTTTTTCGATAAATTTTGGCTGTTTTTGTATAATCAGGATAAACCGGAAAACTTAATAATACATTTGCTCCTTTTTGAATACCTGGTAATAGTTTTTCAGAAACAGATCCGTAAATTTTCAATTCCTTTAGGTTTACGATATGTAAAATTTGCACACCTGGAGTGGCAAGCTCTCCTTCTTTAGCAAAGATCTGATCCACAACACCATCAAAAGGAGCTTTTATTCTTGCCATTTCCAACTGCGCCTGTAGTGTTTTTAACTTTCCTTCAAGGACTTCTTTATTGTTTTTAGCCTGAAGGTATTGCATCTCGGTGCCAATATTTTCTTTCCATAGTCCGGCTTGCTTTTCGTAGCTTGAGTTCGCAAACTCCAGGCTGGTTTTAACTTCGTTTATATTGCTCCGAATTATGCTTGTGTTCAAAGAAACGACTAGCTCTCCTTGTTTCACATTTTGTCCTTCTGCCACATATATTCGCTTAATCTGTCCGCTTGTTTCAGGACTAATAATGGCATCTTTTTCTGCCTGTACCGACCCATTGATTTCAATAAAATGCTGAAATTTTTGTGGTGCAATGGTTAAAAGCCTGACAGCTATACCCTGACTTTCTGAAGAAGGGGGTTTGTTGCTGGTGTTTTCTATATTTGGATTTTCTCCATTCTGTTTCTCTTCATTCTGCATATTCCCACATGCTGTAAGAATCGCAATTACTAAAAGTATTCCCAGTCTGTTCATTACTTGCTGTATTATATTATTTATAATCTGTTCATTGCTTTGTCCAACCTGATTTTTGCATTTAATAGCTCAACCATGGCTGAAATATAATTTGATTCGGTTGTAAGATATTGATTGTTAATTTGTGTAAAGTCAAGGCTTGAAGCTAAACCCTCCCGAACTTTGATGCGGGTTCTTTCCAATATCTTGTTCGAAATAATTACATTCTCTTTTTCACTTAAATATTTTTCATATGCAGAAACAAAATCTGATCTTGCCTGTTGATTTTCCAACATTAGGCCATCTTCCATCAATTTTTTCACATTTCCTGCTTTTTCATATTCAATTCTCTTTTCACTTACGCGGGCCTTTCTGCTCCCACTTGAAAAAATTGGTATATTTAAAGTAAATCCCAGCATAGAACTATAATACCATGTTTCGTCGGAATCAAAAAAATCAAATTGATTCCTCATCGCAGACCAATTGTTATTATAAACCGCATTCAGGCTTGGCAAATATTCTGATTTCGTGCGCTTAAGCTGTAACTGGGCCAGTTTTTCCTGAGTTTGCAACAGCTGAAAATCAATGTGATTGTTAACAATAAAAGGATCAATAAGAGTTTGTTCCATGTTAATTTCCTGAATAACATCATTTAAGTTTTCAGACAATAGTATCTCTGTTGATAAATTAATCCCAAGTTGGTATTTTAACAACTTGTAGGCAACTTCAATTTGTGTTTGGGCTGACCGAAGAGAATTTCTAAGAGAGATTAAGGAAACCCTTATCTGATCCACGTCGGTCTCTTCAACAAAACCCTTCTCATACATTTTTTGTGTTTCATAAAGCGTTTTGCTTATGTTTTGCACATTACTATCAATAATGATATAGCTTTCTTCTGCAAGAAGTGCCAGGTAATAGTTTTGGGCAATTAATTCTTTAATTTCAATTTCTTTTTTAACCAGCGACTGTTCGGTTGATTTTTTAAAAATGTTAGCTGCCTGAAGTCCAACTATATATGGGCCACTAAAAACTAACTGGCTGGCAGAAATTGAGGCTGTTGCATTGTGTTGGGTTCCGAATTGCACTTCTATCATTTCGCCCTCAGTGCCTCCAAAAATCTCTGCCGGGAGTAAGGATGTAGTAAGGTTTAGGTTATTATTATAATTAATACTACTATTTACCTGGGGAAGCCCAACAGAGGTGTTTTCCCAAATTACTTTTTCAGCATGTTCTACATCCAGCCTGGCATTGCTAATGTTTAAATTGTTTTCTATGGCAAATTCCTGGGCTTCTTTTAATGTAAAGCTCCTGACAGGCGTTTCTTCCTGTGCACTGGCAAACAGTCCCACAATCCAAATTATTACAATTATGCTGTATTTTGAAAAAAAATGTTTCATCCTGGATTATTTTTTATTCTACTGGTAGAATTTTATCTAAATTATTTTCAAGAAATTCAATTCCCTTTTTGCTGGCTATTCCCCGAATATGATATATGAATACTTCATAAATAAATTTAGCTGAGGTAAATTCAGAAATGCTTACTACATCCTCATGAGAGACCCGGTCCATTCTTAGAACATACATTTTAGCAAGAATTTCCTCATCAAAGTTTTTGCGGTATAAACCCTCGCTTTTTCCTTTCCTGAAATTCTGTATCATCATATTCATGGTCTTTTTCCTTTTAAGCTTAGCAATCTTTTCAAAAATTGTTGGATAATATTTCCGCAAATCATACATTTTAGACGGATTAGTTTCCTTTATGATCTTATTGATCATATTGTTTAAAAAGAAAATATCTTCGATAGCATTTCGTGAACTTTTTTCCTCAGTAAAATTTCTCTTGCTTGAAAACTCATACATCATCACCTTATCCACCAGATCTTCTTTGTCCTTTACATGCTGATACAGCGTTTTTTTAGAAATTCCCAATTCCCGCGAAATGTCATCCATGGTAACACTCCTTATCCCATATCTGGAATAAAGATCATTTACTTTTTTTAGCAGGTTTTCAAATTTCATATTCATAGGGGTAATTATAATTTAACAAAAAAACCAAGGAAACGTTTCTTGGGTAAAAAGTTTTCAAAGTTTATAAGAATTTTTTAAATCACCAAATGTTTTTAGTTTTTTGATCCGAAAAACTCTGTAAACCGAGCTCCTGCCTGCCTGACAAGTAGGGACACACCGGGAAAACATAAATATTTTGGGTTGCTTATTAAAGATTATAACATGTTTCTAGGGATCTGTATAAATAAACATAGGGCTTTCGGAGCCACATTTATGTCACTCGAGATAGGTATTAATTAATAACACCAAGCTCTTTAAAATCCTTATCTGCCCTATGTTTCTTTATTTTGTTGTGCGCTGGCTGTTTCATTACACCATATATCCTAAAACTCAAATTTATAACATAAATATGGATACATAATTGCCAGTTCATATGGTTCTGCCGAGCCTGTCTCGTAATTATATGCGTGTCCAAGAAATTCTTTTTGCATCAGCAAATTTTTAATTTGAAATATTATTGTATGACTGTGTTTAGCTTTGTTTATCCTGTAGTTAATTGAGAAATCAAGATAATAGTTTGTAGGTGCTTGTTCTTCGTAAATTTTAGAATTGTCATAAACTACAAACTGATACTGAATTGATTTGTTTTCATCTACCGGAGCGTACCTTTGCCCACCTAATATTGTAAATTTGCCATTTAAGCTAAAAACATTGTGTCTTCTTACCTGCCACTCTTTTCCCATAAGTAAATTTAAAACATAGTTTTGGTTGTAACGAGTATTTCTTTCAACCCCATCTCCGCCTTTGTATTTTGAATCAAAAACAGAAGTAGTAAAAAGATAATAAAACCCGTTTTTCAAAAAATGTTCAAATGTAACATCAACTCCAATGTTTCTTCCGGTTCCTGCGTTTGTTAGTTTTGAACTATAAAACATATCGTTTTTGTAATTTATCATAGAAAAAGAACTATCTGGAGTTGTTGGAACATTATATAATATTTGATAATAAGGCTCTATCTTCAAGTGTGTGAAGCTGCTAAGATTCCAATTGTAACCTAGCACAAAATGATGTGCTTTTGTAATGTTAAGGGTTTTATTAAGTTTGCTCCAGCCATCAGGTGTTTGCACTTCCATTAAATATGTTCGCAGGGGTTCGGGCTTACTATGTTTACCATATGCAAAACTCAAAGATTGTGTTGGTTTGAAATTCCATTTTATTCCTAATCTTGGCTCAATTGAATAATCATTGTTCAGGTTAAAATAATACAAATGTAAACCTGCATTTACAAACAAATTTTCTTTTAAGTAATATTTTGACTGAGAATAAAATTGAAAAGAAGTTGTTGCTCCTTTGCTGTCAACAAAATAGTTCATACTATCACTAAAGGCAACATTGGAATTCGCCTGCACATTGTAATTGTATGCAATGCGTCTTATTGTTATTCCTGTTTTATTTGTATGTCT
>JAUVKW010000011.1 GCA_030596025.1 Bacteroidota bacterium
ATACTTAAGACATTTCAATATAATAATATAGTTCTCACGGCACTTGAACCTCATCACTAAATGTCGTGTAATACGGAGATTCTTTAAGCGTAAGAGATAAAAGTTGACGGATCCGTTGACAGAATCAACCTAATTGGTTGATTGTCCCGGAATATGTAAAATATACCAATCCAAGAATTAACATTCTAAATCATAGCCCGAAAAATTCACAAAACCGGGCCAGGGAGTTCAGCACAGCAAATTTTTTGGACTAAACCTGCCGCATGATTGTTTCTGCAATATCCAGGCTGTCTTGATCATTGACATTGAAAAACAAGTCTGGATGAAAAAATTCAAAACTGGAGTCCATTTTCACCCAATTTACATCAATTTTTTTTTGCAGGTTCATAATCTTTAAGTCCTGATTCCGGATTTGTTTTGTAAGCTGAGGAAGAATTGCTTTTGAATAAAGAGCACATAGAGGTTCTATCATATTCTGATCATGTATTGGTATGGAAACAAGGCTTTTATTGTTTTTTGACAATAAATACGCAAGGGCTTGAGAATTAATAAATGGCATGTCGCAGGATAAAACAAAATTGCTATCCGAGTTTGTATTTAAAAGACCTGTATATATTCCTCCTATGGGTCCCAAATCGGGGTAAACATCTTTTATGACAGGAAAACCAAATGTTTCATAAGCAGGATTATTCGTACATATTATAATCTCGCTGCATAGTTCCTTCAGCACTTCAATAGAATACTGTATTAATGGTTTCCCATGAAGCACCAGTAGCCCTTTATCTGAGCCCATCCTTGAACTTTTCCCTCCCGATAAAATGATCCCTGTAATTTTTTGTTTCATGAGCTATTGTAATTGATTCGAAGATAGATAGATATTCCAGAATCTTAACCCGCTTTATTCATACAAAAACAAATTATCATAAAAAAAGGCTGCCTATATTTAGCACAGCCTTTTTAGTTGAGAAGAATTAGTAATAAAAAATCAAGTAAAAATGATTTGAGTATTCTCACCACCAGCCAGTTCATAAAATGCGCCTATGGTGATAATGTCAATTACATGATCACATAAATCTTTTTTCTCCAGCTTGAACATATCAGCAGCAAGTTTACATGCGTAGATTTCACCTCCTCCTGCAGTGATCATGTCAAGAAATTCATCAACCGGCGGCATATCAAGTGCCTCCATTTGTTTTTTCATCATTGCTGAAACACCTGCTTCGATACCTGGCAGGGTGCCCAGTAATGTTGGAAACGGAAGCCCTCCCGGCATTCTCATTGCAGGATTGCCAACAGTACTGGTGTGAAGTTTGTTCATTTGCTTCTTTGTAATTGCATCCAATCCGAAAAAGGTGAAAAATACTTTTGCCTCTATGCCTTCCATTACGGCACCATTTGCCATAACCAGCGTGGCATAAACATCTTCAATAGATCCTTTTGCACAAATAATACAAACCTTCTTCAATGGATGTTCTTCTTTTTTTGTACTCATAATATGTAATTTAATGAATGGGTTTATACACAACTTGATGGTTTATCAATCCCTGCAATCCTTGAGGATTTTTTGAGCGGACCGCCTGGAAAAAGTTCATAAAGACCTTTGATATCAACAATGCCTGATTTCCCAACTTTTCGGATGGTCAAAGGACTTCCTTTTGCAGTTTCTTCCCTGAGAAACTGCAAAACTTCATAATGTTTATCGGTAAGTTCAATTTCTTCCTCTTTGGCAAGTTCAGCTGCCACCTCTTTTGTCCATTGAGCAGGATCGGTTAGATAACCTTCATCGTTCACGTCAATTGCAACCCCTGCATAATTTTTTGTAGCCATAGTAATTGATTTAAAATGTTATTAATTATTTTTTCTGTTAAATTTCCGTTTTCTCAGCAGGGCTTAAATTTTTCATAAATGTCAGGATAAACCCAATCCCTCTTTTCATCTCAGGAGTATTCAATTCTTTCATCACTTTCCAGATTGAATATTCCGGAACATTTGTCGGGTCAAGATTTTTATAAATATTCAAAGCATTGTTCATAGCCTTCATCATGTCGGGTTGGGTAAGACCTTTGAGAGTGTCCATTATTGTAACGATATTGTCGGCAAGCATTCTTACATCTTCTACCGAGTAGTGTGTAACAATATTGTCAAGAATCTTAAATGCTTCGCTGAAAAACTGAAAGTATCCTTTTTGCTCATACTCATGGAATTTCCCAATTACATCATATCCAACTTCTTTGGCAATCGGGCCCATATCTTTCATCAGATCCACCATGTTTTCAAACATATTCAGGATCATTGAAAAATTATTTGCATTTTTAAGGAGCTTAAAAAAGATGATTTGCAAGGCTTCGCCATCGAGTTCAACACCTTGGTGATCAAGAGTCTCGACCGTGCTTTCAAATGCATCCTTCCCAATGATTGACATATCACTGATCAGATCTTCAATCATTTCACTTTTTAACCTTTGCTGATTGACATTTTCCAGCAAAAGATCCAGTTTTTGATTTATCTCACTCAATTGATCATTTTCCATAACTAAAGTTTTTTCCCGGCCATAGACATATTTGGCCCAATTGGAAGTTCTTTTCCCTTTAATAGAATATGCCAGTAGATCCACCTGAAAATAACTTTTCCATAATGGTTAAATTTGGTGTTTTGAAGAAGACCAAAAGGACCCACCCCGGGTAGAGGAAAAGTTCCGGGTAAAGGTTCCGTGTCATAGTTAAAATCTATGATAGAGCCTTTCCCAAACCCGGTTTCAATATAGCAATTAGCATGCCCGTCGAATTTTGCATACAATGGCTTTCCATCTATAGAACTTAGAAGGTTTTCCAGCAATACCTCAGCTGCAAAGTGAACAACAGATCCTGCTTTTGAAGTTGGGATATTGGATGCATCACCAAGGACAAATATATTTTCATATTTCTCTGAACGCAAGGTCTGTTTGTCTGTTGGAACAAAATTAAGATCATCTCCCATACCACTTCTTTCAATTAAATCATTTCCCATATTTACCGGCACTATTGTGAGAAGGTCAAATGGGATTTCCTGGCCATCATAAGAGATGATCTTTTTTTCTTTGTTATCAACTCTCTCCAGATAAAATTCGGGAATTACCTTGATGTTCTTTTCTTCTAGTAAGCCACTCAGCATTTTTGTGGCATGAGGTTTGGTAAATGCTCCGGGAAGTGGAGTAACATAAGTAATGTTAATTTTATCCCTGATTCCGGCTTCATGAAAATAGGCATCTGCCAGAAAAACAAATTCGAGAGGAGCTACGGGGCATTTAAATGGAATCTCAGCAATATTCATTACCAGGCGCCCACCTTCCCATGTTTTAATGAATTCACGTAATGCGACTGCTCCTTCAATGGTATAAAAATCGAAAATGCGTTTATACCACAGATCTTCTTTTAATCCTGGAGTTTCTTCAGGCCGGGTTTGAGTACCGGTTGCCAGGATCATAAAATCATAATTCAGAATTTTTCCATTCCCAAGCTTTACCTGATTTTTATCGCCTTCTATTAAGTCAATTTCTGAAAAAATCACATTTACTCCCGGAGGGAAAAAATCACTTTTGGGTTTTATTACATCATTTTTATTATAGATACCAAAGGGAATGAATAAAAAACCGGGTTGGTAATAATGAGTTTTATATTGGTCAACAAGAGTAATATCCCACTCGCTTCTATCCAGGATGGATCTTAGTTTGTTTGCCATGATTGTACCTCCGGTACCACCACCAAGAATTAATATTTTTTTCATATTTTTATTGAATCAAAAGATTAGATTTTCAGGGATACACAAAAAAACTTCTGCTGTGAATTGGGCATTACAAAATTACCCATAGATTTGTAGCTGATAGATTTGGGTATTATGATATATATCAAGATTGTTTTATAACATATATAGATGTCTTGATAAGTTACTTAAGTTCTCATGAATAATAACTGTGAGGTTTGTTTTTACAGATCGTTTTTGTTTGATAATCTCGAGAAAAAGGAGTTTGCTCTTCTTAGTCTGGCCCGAAAAGAGATTGATTACAAAAAAGGCGAAATCATTGTGAGAGAGGGAGAAAAGATTTCTGATTTTCTTTATTTGAAAGAGGGTTTATTGAAAGTTTACAGAACTGTGGGTCCCCGAAAGGAGCAAATTGTTGGAGTGGCAAAACCCATGGATTTTGTAGGCTTATTGAGTGTTTTTTCAAAATCAAATTATCAGTACTCCATATCTACTCTTGAAGATTCATCAGTTTGTGCTATTCCCCTGGATCTGGTAAAACAAATGGTGCATTCCAATGGAGATTTTGCCAATACTCTTCTTAAAAAGATGAGCGAGATGAATGACCAGATCCTCAATGCCAGACTGGATATTAATTTAAAGAATTTGAGGGGAAGAACGGCTTATATTCTATTAATGCTTTCAAAGGAAGTATATAAAAGTGAGAAGTTTGATCTTCCTGTATCAAGGAAAGAAATAGGAGAGCTTATAGATATGAGAACTGAAAATGTGATTAGAATATTGTCAGAATTCAGGAATGACGGGATAATTAAAATAGAAGGGAAGGGGATTGAGATTGTGGACATGGAGAGGCTGGAGCAGATTTCAGAATTTGGGTAAAGTAAACCATAAGAGCATACGCATCAACTTATGAAAAACCACCTCCCTCCTGACGATTAATGTCAGGATTATAAACCTGGAGAACTTATACTCTTCACTTGGCGAATCATTCTTTTTCTGAACGGAAGTTGCTGCAATTGCATTTCATACATAAGACTGACCATGTAATTCCTAGCACTAAACCGGCTCCAAGAGCGATGTAGAATACAATCTTAGGAAAGCCAAGACAACATGATAAAAAACCAATTAATATCAATGCCAGAACACCGACCATACCGAGAACCATGCAAAAAAAACCTGCGTTAATCAGAAAATTTTTCCACCCTGGAATTTTATTGTTTTGTGTGTTCATTTTCCCACGATGTTAGTGTCTATGTCAAAGGTATGAAGATGTAAACTTAATGCCTTGTCATATAGTGTGAGAATTGTCAAAATAAAGCGTGATATTTGTTTCAGATGTGTAGTGTGATGTTTGTTTCGTGCTCATAAATTATATTCGTATCTTATGAGCACAATTAAAAATTTAGAATTCGATGATTCAGGTAAATAAGGATGGCTCAAAATGCCATGAATGCAAAAATAAATCAACAGCGGCACTGGTGCTGGATGGGGACGAGCTTGAAATTCTTGAACAGGGTTGTCTGGATGTTCATTTGCAGGGTGGGGAAAAAATCTTTACAGAGGGATTGCCTCACTCTCATGTGGTATATCTAAAAGAAGGATTTGCAAAGATCCATATGCTTGGACCAAATGGACGTGATCAGATTTTAAAAATTTCGCGACCAAACTCCTATTTGGGAATTCAAACAATTCTGGGAGGGAAAATAAATCACTTTTCTGCAACTGCACTGGGGGATATCAGGGCCTGTTATATAAATGTTCATGTGTTTAAAGAATTGATAAATAAAAGTGGACCCTTTGCCACAAAAATTTTGAATTCTGTATGCTCTGAAGAATTGAGCTATTACAGGAGATTTGTGGGCCAGCAACAAAAACAAATTAATGGACGCCTGGCCGATGCAATTCTCTATTTTGCCGATGAGATTTTTGTTAGTAAAAACTTTGAATTACCCTTTTCGCACAACGATTTATCTGGCTTGATCGGAACTACCAGGGAGAGTGTAACCCGGGGGTTGAAGGACTTTAAAGACGGGAATATCCTGGAGGTGAAAAGGAGAAATTTCCGGATACTGAATTATAGTCTTTTGAAAAAAATTAGCGAAAGAGGGTAAAAGTGTCTGGTCCGGATATATTATACAGATTAGACAAAAGGACCAGGCAACAAAAATGGGGGCATCTTCTGATATTTATGTCAAAAGTCAGAGGCCAAAAGTATTATGTCAAATGTTGAGACCTCTTTATATTTACATGATACATTTGACATTTGCCTTCTGACATTTGACATTATTGTTGCCATTCATTTCTCATTTTATCAGGCTCAAATCAAATCTTATCTTACCTTACTCCATCTTTTTAAGGGTCTCAATATCTATAAGTTCAAAACTCTTGCCGTTTACTATCAGTAATTTATTAGCCTTCATGTATTTCAAAACCCTGGAAAGACTTTCCGGAGACATATTGGTGATTTCTGCCATGTCTTTCCTGGCAAGGGATGTAGTGAACTTGCTGGATTTGTATATATGTTTCGAAAGACATAATAAAAGATCAGATAATCTTCCATGAACCTGTTTTTGTCCCAGGCTTGCTATTTGTTGGTAGCTTCTTATTATATCATCAGTGACATATTTCAGCATTCCTGCCGCAAAGCCTGCATTTCTTTCAGTAAGCTCTCTAAATGCATTTATATCCCATAAGCAGGCAAGGGTATCTTCACTGGCCACTGCAGAAAATGGAAGTTTCTGTGGCTTAAACAAAACCTGAAGTCCCAGGAAATATCCACCTGTTTCAATAGACAAAACAAGGGGCCCCCTGTTTCCTTCCGAAATAATCTTGATTAGTCCACTTCTAAGGTAGATTACATGGGAGGCAGAAGTACCTTGCTTACAAAGATTTTCTCCTTTCCTGAACTTAATTTCAACCCTGTTCCGGTTGATAAAAGCCAGCTCTTCTGGATTCAAAAACCTGAAGGGCGTAGTTATGCAAGTGCAATTCTTACAGGTATGAAGTATTTCAGACATTTTGTGAATCAGTTGTGAATCAGAGCAAAATTAGAAAAAATTGATTTCAAATCAAATCATTTTATGATATAGGGCAATTATAAAATGATTTATTACAAGTTTTTACCTGATAAATGCCCATGCTCACTCTATAGTGAATTAATTCCATATGCTCTACATTTGCCTCTGCGTTCCCTTTTTTTTGGCACTTGTACTGTTAATTAATTAACAGAAGAATGGGAAAACAAAACAAATGATTTATTAACTAACCAAAATTTTTATTTATTATGAAAAAGTTTCTAAGATTTTCGCTTTTTATTTTACTTGTTCCTGCATTGCTATTTAGTAGCTGTAAGAAAGACACAGAAACCCCAGAGCGGACTACCGATCCGGAATTTCAAGCATTAACAGCATACATGGCTGCTAATAGTATGGATTTGAGTGACGTTCTTGCCTCACCATGGTACCTTACGGCCGCAAGTATCAAAGATAATCTTAACGATTATTTTATCATCGATCTTCGTGGTACTTATGATGCAGGTCATATTCCTGGTGCAGTAAGTGCTACCCTCACAAGCCTTCTGGATGTTGCAGACGATGCTAATGGAAAGACAATTATAGTTGCCTGTTTTTCCGGCCAGAGTGCAGGCCATGCGGTGACTGCTTTGCGTTTAAGTGGTTATTCAAATGCCGCTAGCTTACTGTTTGGAATGTCTAGCTGGCACTCAACATTAGATTCATGGACCGCGGCTTGTGATACCAAAACACCTCATGCAAGCTGGATTGACCCGGCAGGATCGATTGTTGCCAACAAAGAGTTTGATGATCCTGATCTTCCTGCCTATTCCAGTACAGACGCTGAATTTCTTGCACAACGTGTAGATGCTATGCTTGCGGCAGGATTTAAAGGAGATTTAAGTGCTGATATTCTTGCTGCACCTGGTAGTTTTTTTATCAATAACTATTGGGCTGCAACAGATGTTGAAACCTATGGTAATATTATTGGAGCCTATCGTATTCAGCCATTGACTATTGCAGGAGAGGAATTTAAGCATATTGATCCTTCAAAAACCGTAGCCACATATTGCTGGACCGGTCAAACTTCTTCTGTGATTACAGCTTATCTGAATGTTATTGGATACACAGCTACGAGCTTGAAAAATGGAGCAAACAGCATGATTTATGATAACCTGACCGCTCACAAATGGTCTGCTGCTACAGGCTGTCCTGAAGATTTGCCTCTTGAAGCAACAACAAAATAAATGTTGAAAAGATATGTGGAGTAATCCGCATATCTTTTTTTTAATTTTTTCTGATTATTAATTTTAAACACATTTCATAATGAAAAAGATCACCCTATTTCTTATGGGACTGTTTTTTTTAGGAACAGTTCAAATGTTCGCACAGGGATGTATGGAACCAGCTTCTGATGAAGGTGTTTCGGTAATTGGGTTCTTACAACCTGAATTTCAAATGCACGAAACTGCTGATGGATGGAACAACAGTTTTGCTTTCAGAAGAGCACGTATTGGCGTTACCGGTAATATCCCTTACGATTTTAGTTACTATGCTATTGTTGATTTCTCAAAGTTTATGCCGGATGCTCCATTTTTGCTGGATGCTTTTGTTTCTTATAATCGATTTTCATTTGCTAAAATAACTTTGGGCCAGTATAAACCTCCTTTTTCACAGGAATTAAGCACGGCCTGTCACAAGCTTTATACAATAAACCGATCAAAAGTGGTAAATGAACTTGCTTTGCCGAACAGAGACCAGGGATTAATGGTTTGGGGTAGTTTTGCAAAAAGTGTTATAAACTACAATGTTGCCCTTATGAATGGATACAGAAGAAACTTTTATGACGAAAACAATAATAAAGCTATTGTTGGACGGGTAACTATTCAGCCATGGGAGGTACTTCGTTTTGGTGGTAGCTTCAGAAAAGGAATTACCGGTAGTGCATCTGATAATGATGTCACCCGTTTTGCCGGAGAAGTACAAGTTGACTGGAAAGGCTTTATTATGCAGGCAGAATATATTTGGGGAGAAGATACAGGTTCCTATACAACAGGTGGTGGATGTGACGGAACACCTATTGAAATTCACGAAGGACCTATAACACGTAGTGGTATGTATGCTCAACTTCTGTATATGACCCCATGGAATCTGCAACCTGTTGTTAAATTTGAAACCTATGATGGTGATACTACAGCAGATAATGACCTGGAGACAATTTTTACCGCTGGAGTAAATTATTTCTTTAACGACTGGACCAGGTTCCAGATAAACTACTCATATAAGGCCGAGGAAGCCAATGAGATACCTAACGATTGTTTGCTGCTGCAAATGCAAGTAACTTTTTAACTGTAATTTTTTTAAAATTTTGATATGAAAACAAAAATAAGATTATTTAGTCTGCTTTTAGCTTTGCTGGTATTGGCCGGTAACGTATTTGCAGGTCCAGAGCTTATTTCAGCCAAAGAGCTGAAAGGCAAAATGAAGGATAAAAATGTTATCATTGTATCCACAAGAACATTTTCAGATTATCAGCAGGTTCACCTTCCAGGTGCTGTGAATGTTTGGCACATCGACTTATACACTGATCCGACAGCGAATGGCTACATAAAATCTCCTGCCGAACTGGCCAAGATATTTGGTGGCAAGGGGATTAGCGAAACAAAAACCATTGTATTATATGATGCAGGTTCCGGAAAAAATTCAGGACGGCTTTATTGGATACTGAAATACCTGGGAGCCAAAGATGTTCGTATTCTGGATGGCCAGATGAAAGGATGGAGAGCTCAAAGGGGTGCGGTAACAAAAGCTCCAGCTAAAGTAGAAGCAGTTACGTTTACACCCAGTGTTCAAAAAGCAATTTTTGTAAGTACAGCTCAAGTGAGTGCTGCAAAAGGTAAATCCGGGACAGTAATCGTAGATGTTCGTTCTGCGGAAGAGTTTAATGGAACTGATGAAACTGATATTCGGAAAGGCCATATACCAGGGGCAGTGAATCTGGAATTCAAAAATGTATTAACAGATGCGGCTACCTTTAAAAGTCCGGAAGAGCTAAAAAAGATCTTCACAGCACAAGGAATCACTGCAGATAAAGAGATTCTTCTTTATTGCAGAACCAGTGTTAGGGCAGGAATTGTTTATTTTGCCTTAACCGACATGCTTGGTTATAAGAATGTTAAAGTATATGACAAGGCTTTTATCGGTTGGCAGTCAGCTTCTGCCAACCAGGTGGTTAAATAAATCAAGCTGTTTTGTTAGAAAAGGTGAGATGTAAGTCTCGCCTTTTCTTTTTTCATCAGGGAGCCTTAGCCTTCATTTACTCCCATTCAGGCACCTTACATTCAGGACTTAAATGGTTTAAAAGCCCCTGAAAATCATCAAGACTTTGCATCATGATCTCTGAATTTTCATCATGGCAGTTGAGGCAGCTTCCAACAGTAAGTATGCTTTTTTGTTCCTCAGGGCTAAAAGGCCTGAAATTATCCCTGGTAGACAGATCCCCCTTTCCTTCTATTAAAAAACCAATCCATGCATCTTCTGGCAAACGATCATATTTATTTAATTGATATCTGGGTATAAAGCTCCATTTTCGGGTATTTAGATCAAAATTCAATTTTCCTTCACCATATCCCAGAGCAACCGGATCATTATGACATGATTTGCAGCTTCTTCCTTCTGCCTGGATAGTGTGAGCTTCAGCGGGAGCGAATAAACGGAGAAAACGATATGCTTCCGGATCTGAATAATGGTTATAGCTACTTTTGTCAAGTGTCATAATCATCCCCGGGACAGCAGTTTTAATTTTCCTTTCAGAATCTGTTTTTCCACGAGAAGGATACTCTACTCCCAGGCTGGGAGGAATAGCCAGATATTTCCCGGCATATTCAACCCAGGACCCCCTGGTAAACTTATTTGCATAGATATCATATCCTGGTGTATGCGGCTCATAATCTGTATGGCATCCCAGGCAGCGTGGAGCCCAGGAGGTATGGCATGCACTACAAGTGAGGTCGTTATGGGCATTTCCCCGTGTGCAAACATCTGCAGGAGCAAGAACAGGATGAATTTTACCGGAAATCTTTCCGGTTAGTTTTATGGAATCATATTTATTGATAAAAGTATTTACAATTGTTTTTCCAGTTTTTATTGTTGTTAAATACCGGTGAATACCTTCCGTGGCAGGACGGAGTTCAAGAATTTTTCTGTTTTCTGAGTCAAATTTGTTGGGGCTGAGAGTTTGAGCAGGCTCTGTGAGATGACAGTCTTCACAGGCTACCTGCACCTGATCTTCCTTGTGTGCGTATATTTTACCATCCCCCATTAATTCGTTGGAATTATGGCAATCAATACATGCAAGACCTTTTCTGTGGTGAATATCGTCTTCAACAAATGTGAAAACCCTATGATCTTCAAGAATCCGATAAGCTGGTGTGTTAAGACTATCATGTTCATCCAGTAGGGTTTCATGCCAACCTTCATAGTTTGTGGAAATCCTGCCCGATCTGCTATGACAGCCAAAACAATGATCATCTGACACATCAATTGACAGAGCCGGATGGCTGGTAAGTTTATAATCCTTTTTACCCGATGAATGATACTCTCTATGTGCCTGAGAAGCACTATTTGAGTAGTTTAAATGGCAGGCATTGCATCCTCCGCCCCGGGATAGCTGAGTGACAGGACCGATTTCGATTTTTGAATTCCCCAGGTGACAGGAGGCGCAAAGATCCCGAAGATGATTATCGGCTGCTGTTTGTTTTAAATCGTGAACATGACTGATCTCAGACAGGCTGTTGGTTTCTCCGAAGACATAACGGTCAACCGTGATCATTCCACTCAGTGTTGACATAAGGGAGGATTTTACTCTTTGTGGAATATCCGGATGGCAATTTGTAGTACCACAACTCCTGGCTGCATCGAGATTATTCCCCGGAATCAGGATCATATTTTTATGAGCCTGCTTTTTGTTGAGAGAAAAAGAGTTTCCTCCATGACAGGAAACACAACCAATTGCTTCCGGATTATGAGCAGGCGAAAAGCCTTGTATTCCTGAATGGCAGATTAAACAAGCTTCCTCCCTTCCTAATATAACAGGGATTTCGCTCAAATTTAGGCTATCAAAATCAGAATACAAATCCATAAAAACAGGATTGAAAGGGGTTTGTATCTGAATGCTATACAGGTCATTCCATGGCCAGATCCATTTCCAGTCTTCTCCTCTGAAAAAATTCCCGATCAATGTTAATATAAGATAAAAGTAAAAGGAATATAGAAGAGATTTTCGCAGTATAAATCCCGGCCTGGTTTTTAGAGAAGGCAAAAAATAAATCAGCACCAAAATACCCAAAATCAACAGAAGAGAAACTCCCGGATGACTAAGCCAATGTAGAATTTCTTGTAATCCAAGAAAATACCATGGCCCTTTCATAATGGGGTCGAGATTATTATGAAGGGGTGCCTGGAAAACAATGGAAAGAAGAGAAATAAGGATCAGTGATATAATGAAGGTTTTCAGTTTCCCCCAAATGGTATGGGCATGTTCAAGAATTATGACAGCAATAAAAATACTTGTTGTGGCAATGTGGTGTACATAAATTATCTGGAAGTCATTTTCAGGGCCAAGGACACTGAAAGATATAATATCTCCGAAAACTGGGATAGAGGAAAGAAGGGTTTCCAGTATCCTGCGTGCCTGGAGACTGTCAGCATCAGCTTTAAGGATAAATCCTGAGAGCATAACCCAAAATACAAAAAGCAGGGAAATTACCAGCCTGAACCAAATTCCGGGTTTCGGTTTAATACTTTTTGAATTGCCAAGGTAATCCCAAACATGAAGAATGATAAATACCAGAAAAAGCTGGGCACTCCAGTAATGCAAATTCCTGAAAAAGCTGGCCCAGGGATTTGCGATGAGTAGTTTTCCTATAGAAGAATATGGATCATGAATATCATAAGGAATCGCCAAAAATATTCCTGAAAAAACACAAACAAGAAAAAATCCTATCGACATCATCCCATAGGAGTCGAAAAAGATAATTTTCTTTATTTTTTTCCAGTTGTTGCTATTCATCTATGATAAATGAACAATTAATTTTCTATTTTCTGAATCAATGCTATAACTGTGTCTTTGAAGAGGTTTCCCGGCAGGGCCTTTTACGCAGGACCCTTCAATATCAAATGCAGATCCATGACAGGGACAAATTAATTGATTATTTTCAAATTTGTTGATTTTACATCCCAGGTGTGTGCACCTGGAAGACAGGATAGTGAATTTTCCAGTCTCTTTGATTATGATTATCTGGTCTTCAAAATGAACTCCGGCTGATAAATCAAGTGGGTAGATCAGCTCTCTATTTCCGGCTTGGGTTTTTTTATGTTTTTGGACAGAAGAAATCCAGGCATAAAAAAATGGAAATATCAAAATGCTTCCAAGGATTTTGAAGAATCGATTTCTGGATATTTTTTTTTCTGTTTGCATTTCTTAAAATTCATATCAAAATTAGCAAATTTAAATCAGTGATAATTAGTCTAAATAAATCTCAAGACCCCTAATTAAAGTTTACTAAACTCTAATTTATTCTGGTCTTGATTTTGCCCATTGAGCAGGCATACTTAAGTATTTGTAACACAGAATAGTATATTTTTTATTTAGGAGACTACAATAAGATTGCAGATAAATGATAAAAATATTTTTATTAAGTAGTCTTAATATAAATTAAGAGCCTAAAAGTCATATAATTAGATAAATAGGAATAATGCATTTGATATTATTTTATTTGTTATGTGCATTATATTGTTTTTCTATACTTTCAACTTTCGCTTACATTTATTTAAATAGTTCTACAGGAACACATACAGCAATTTAGATATGTTTGTTGAAATATTTTGCATGAATAATTGCTATGGAATCATGCACACTATTGAATATTAAATATAAACACATGAAAACAAGAAGAGATTTTATTAAAATCTCCGCAGTTGGAACCGGAGGCCTTGCAATAGGGCTTAGTTCTGTTAAGATTGCCCAGGCAAATGAGGGAGGAGGTTTGTTCAAGAAGCTTGAAAAAAAGCCGATTGTTCAAAATCGTTATCCTACTTATTGTGAGATTTGCTTCTGGAAATGTGCTGCATGGACTTATACAAATCAGAAAGGAGAACTGGTTAAGATTATTGGGAATGATGATGATCCGCATTGCAATGGACGGCTTTGTCCACGAGGAACCGGAGGAGTTGGAATGTATAATGATGAAGATCGGTTAAAAACTCCTTTGATGAGGAAAGAGGTAAATGGCAAGCAGGTTTTTGAAGAGGTAAGCTGGGATGAAGCCCTAGATTATATTGCTGAAAAATTGCAGGGAATTGCAAAAGAACATGGTCCGGAATGTGTGGCTTTATTCTCTCATGGATCCGGCGGAAAATATTTTGGTCATTTATTAAAGGCATTCGGATCAGAGAATATTGCAGCTCCTTCTTATGCACAATGCCGGGGTCCCAGAGAAGTTGGTTTTATAGCTACGTTTGGTGCGGCTGTGGGATCTCCGGAGCCCACAGATATCAGAGATACAGAATGTCTGGTTCTTATAGGTTCTCACCTGGGCGAGAATATGCATAATGGGCAGGTTCAGGAAATGTCGGCAGCAATTGATAAAGGGGCCACAATCATTACTGTAGATCCCAGGTATTCAACGGCTGCCAGCAAATCAAAACACTGGCTACCCATAAAGCCTGCTACCGATATGGCACTTTTATTGGCCTGGATAAATGTTATTATTGAGAACGAATGGTATAACAAGGAATATATAGAAAAGAATACCTACGGTTTTAAGCAGCTCAAACAGCATGTTAAGCAAATGACACCTGAATGGGCATATGGGATTACGACCATTGAGCCCGATGTGATAAGGAAAACAGCTAAAGAAATGGCAAAAGCTTCTCCTGCAGTCATTGTTCATCCCGGGCGTCATGTTACCTGGTATGGTGATGATACGCAGAGAACTCGCGCCATAGCCATATTGAATGCCCTTTTAGGCTCCTGGGGTAGCAGGGGTGGATTTTTCCTTCCCGAGAGTATTCATCTTCCCAAGTATCCATCACCCAAGTATCCCAAGCCCACGAAATCATGGAGGGACGCATTTCCAGGTAAGTTTAAGTTAGCAGAATTGGCATTGGCTTCTGGAATTTGCGATGCTACTGTTCCAACCACTGAACGCGATTGCTCCTTTAAGGGATGGTTGGTATATGGAACAAATTTAATAGAAACCTTACCCAACCAGGAGCAGACCTATAAAGCAATTCAAAGCCTGGATCTTTTGGTGGCCATTGATACAATGCCCATGGAGATCACTGGTTACGCCGATGTTATTTTACCGGAATGTACCTATTTAGAACGATACGATGACATCAGAACTTCAGGAACCAGGACACCATCCATTGCCTTACGAATGCCTGCTGCTGAGCCAAAATACGATTCCAAACCCGGATGGTGGATTGCTAAAGAGCTGGGAAAGAAACTAGGCTTAGAAGCTTACTTTAATTATGAAGATTACACAGAGGTTTTAGATTGGCAGTTAAAGCAGGTGGGTTCTTCGCTTGAGGAAATGAAAAAAATCGGGGTAAAAAAATTCAAACGTGAATATGGTGGTTTGTATTATTATAAAGGAGAAAGTATAGAGTTCAATACAAATACAGGAAAAATTGAATTGTATTCTACTTCAATGCAGGATGAAGGGTATGATCCTCTTCCCAGCTATACTCCACATCCGGAACCTCCAGGAGGCTATTACCGGTTAAATTATGGAAGGGCTCCAATGCATTCATTCAGCAGAACAACAAACAATCCATTGCTTTTCGACCTGATGGAAGAAAATAACATATGGGTTAATCCTAAAATCGCTAATGAATGGGGTTTAAAGAACGGACAAGAAATTTGGTTAAAGAATCAAGATGGGATTGTTTCAAATTTTCCTGGCAAAGTCAGGGTTACTGAAAGAATTCGTTGGGATAGTGTTTTTGTAGTTCATGGTTTTGGACATTCAAACAAAAAATTAACGAGATCATATGGTAGAGGATTGAGTGATCAAAAGCTTATAACTAATGTCATGATTGACCCCATTATGGGAGGAACAGGAATGAGAGGGAACTTTGTGACCTTCCTGACGGAAGAGCCTACAGAACTTGAAAAAGCAAAAGGCAATCCTTACCTTGATGGAAAACAATCAATAATGAATGTTGGAAAGGAGGTTAAATCATGAGATATGCAATGGCAATAGATACAAAGAAGTGTGTGGGTTGCAGTGATTGTGTAGTTGCCTGTCAGGTCGAAAATAATGTACCTGTAGGTTACTGCAGGGACTGGGTGACAGAAACCGTTGATGGTACTTACCCAAGCCTTGAAATTGAAATACGATCTGAAAGATGTAATCATTGTGATAATGCTCCTTGTGTAAGATGCTGTCCAACCGGAGCAAGTCATATTGTTGAGGGGGGAGTTGTGCTGGTTACACCCAACAAGTGTATTGGTTGTGGTGCTTGTATACAATCATGTCCCTATGATGCCAGGTATTCACACCCTGATGGCCATGTTGATAAGTGCACTTTTTGTTTGCATAGGGTTAAAAAGGGACAGGATCCTGCATGTGTATCAGTATGCCCTACTAAATGTATGTATTTTGGTGATCTGGATAATCCAAATAGTGATGTTTCGAAAATGATTGCTAAAAGAAAATATAAAACTCTTGCTCCCGAAGCGGGGACTAAACCACAAATTTTTTATTTGATCTAAGACCTAATAAAAATCTGAATATGAACGAAGAACTGATCATTAGCGGAAGAATGAATCAGGGGATTGACCCTTATTTACATTTATGGCATTGGCCTATTCCTTTGTATCTTTTTCTTGGTGGACTGGCGGCTGGCTTGTTGTTTTTTGCAGGCTTGTACTATATTCTCGGTAAAGAGAAAGAATTGCCAACGGCAGTAAAATGGGCTAGCTTTCTTGCTGCGCCTGCATTAGTTATAGGCTTATTTTTCTTATTTATTGACCTGAAGAACAAACTTTTCTTCTGGCAGTTATATACAACTATCAGAATTACTTCTCCAATGTCGTGGGGTGCCTGGACACTTATGCTTATTACTCCCCTTGCCTTTATCTGGAGTGCCAGTTACTTAAGGGAATTAGTTCCAAATTGGGATTGGAGGCTTAAAATACTATATGATTTTGAGAGATTAGCCATTAAATTCAGAAAACATATAGCATGGGCATTGGTATTTCTTGCTGTTATACTGGGAATATATACAGGAATTTTATTATCTGCATTTAATGCCAGGCCTCTTTGGAACACGTCCTTACTGGGCCCTTTATTCCTTACTTCAGGGCTTTCAACAGGAGCAGCAACCATTATGTGGATGTCAAAAGATCATGCTGAACGAATGCTTTTTAGCAAGATAGACCTGATACTTATTGGAGTGGAATTATTTTTCATTATTCACTTGTTTATGGGTTTTCTTGCCTCTACGGAAGTTCAGATCAATGCTGCATATTTATTTCTGGGCGGAGAATTTACCGTTTCATTCTGGGTTTTTGTAATCCTTCTGGGTTTAATTTTTCCGGCAATTCTTGAAATTCTTGAGCTCAGGGGTTTTAAAGTTCCGGTAGCCATTCCTGCAGGATTGATCATATTCGGAGGGCTTATGTTTCGACTTATCATGGTTGAAGCCGGACAGGTAACCCGTTATTTATATTAAAAATTAATTAATACTAATATACAAATGAAAAATCTGGAAGAAAGAAGCAAACAATACCTCAACCCTTACTTTGGAGGAGTGTTGCTGGGTTTGTTACTATTATTAACGGTGTATATTACAGGAAGAGGATTAGGGGCAACCGGAGCCATAAAGAGCTCAATAGTAACGGCAGTTGACCGGGTTGCACCCACATATGCTGAAAATCAGGCTTATTACAGCAAGTTTTTAAGCGATGATCATCATCCCATGAGTAACTGGTTGGTGTTTGAAACGATTGGGATTTTTGTGGGAGCTTTTCTATCTGGACTTATTGCAGGACGTGTGAAAAAATTCAGAATTGAACATTCTCCAAAAATTACACCTAAAACACGACTTATTTTTGCAACATTAGGAGGGATGTTATTTGGTATTGGATCACAATTTGGAAGGGGTTGTACCAGTGGAGCAGCTCTAAGTGGCACAGCCACTATGGCAACAGCCGGTTTTTTGGCAATGATGCTTATTTTCGGATCGGGCTATTTATTTGCTTATTTTTTCCGAAAATTATGGATTTAGTGATCATTTTTTGAAATAGGTTTTAATAAATTGAAATATAAAATTATGGGACCTCTAATTAGTCAAGGTTATATTAATCAGGAATGGAATTTTGTTATCGCCCTGCTTTTGGGTGTTGCATTTGGGTACATTCTTGAGGCAAGTGGCTTTTCATCTTCAAGGAAACTAGCCGGTGTGTTTTATGGTTACGATTTTGTAGTTCTAAGAGTTTTTATGACAGCAGCAATGGTAGCAATGATTGGCTTAGTTTATTTTGATCACATGAATTGGATAGATATTTCTAAAATATTTATATTACCTACATTTTTAACTTCAGTCATTGTTGGAGGAGTTATTATGGGTTTGGGGTTTATTATGGGTGGTTATTGCCCCGGAACCAGTTTTACCGGTGTGGCAATAGGGAAACTTGATGCAGTTTTTTTTACGGCCGGACTATACCTGGGTATCTTTATTTTTTCAACTGCCTTTCCGTTGATTGAGGGTATTTATTATGGTGGAGAACTCGGCCCGGTAACAGTTATGGAGACTTTTGGAATTTCACGAGAGCTATTTGCTTTTCTGTTTATTATGGCTACACTGATGGCATTCTTTGTCGTATCATTGGTACAGAAAAGAGTTAAGAAAATAGAAGTTTAATACACACTACTAATGAATAAGACATATTATTTTTTAATTGCTTTAACATTTGCTTTGGGATTTGGCGCTTTGTTCCTGCCTGAGAAATCACACACCAAAGAAATCACACCTGAGCAACTGTTTTATAAAATGAATAATCCATCCAGATTTGTCACTACTGACCAGGTAGCAAGATTAATTATTGAATCTGATCCCGCACTGCTCCTTGTAGATGCACGATCACCTGATCAATATAGATTATTTTCTCTTCCAGGTGCTATGAATATTCCCATGAAGGAACTCGTAGATTCAAATGGAATAATTTGTTCTAAGTGGGTAGATTATTTAGATATAGAAGGATTGAATGTTATTTTCTTTTCAAACTCTGATGTAATTGCCGATCAGGTTTGGGTAATTTGTACCAGGCATGAACTAGACAATCTGTATGTAATGAGGGGAGGCTTAAATACCTGGGCAGAAACAATTTTAAAGCCTCAAAAACCTTTTGAATCCTCTCCTATAGAAGAGTTTGCCTTATATGATTTTAGAAGAGGTGCATGTCAGTATTTTGGAGGAGGATCTATTAGCATTAAGTCAGATGTAGTTGCAGATCCGGTTCCGCGGATTCGTAGAAAGAAGAAGACCGTTGTAGCAGGAGGTTGTTAGTTATAATTTTAATTTTTTAGAAATCATGATTCATGCAAAGAATCCCAGGCGTTTAACACTTTCACTAATAGTTTTCGTATTAATTATAATTGTTGGCTTGATTACAATGAACAAGCCAGAGTTTAGTTATAAAAACAACTCGGCTCAAGTATTAAAAAGTATCCTAAATAAAGAGGGAGAATTAATACCCGAAAAAGCAATATTTTATGCGGAAGAGAACAATCCATCTTTTGTTTTTGTAGATATAAGGAACCCTTATGAATATATTAAAGGACATATTCCTAATGCCATAAACATACCTTTGACTGAACTTTTGTCTAAAGAAACTATGAAAACATTTGACAAGTATGTCAGAGACAAAACCACTATTGTGATATATGCAAATACTCAGACAGAGGCAAATGGCTCCTGGATGCTTTTAAAGCAGCTGGGATATTCTGATATAAAAGTATTAATTGGGGGTTTTGAGTATTATTCTAAAGAACTTAAAGAGAATGAAAAAGTACCTGAGACCCCTGAATATTTTGTAGAAACTCCAAAGTATGATTTTGCTAAAATAGCAAAGGAAGCATCTTCAAATTAAATATCCGAGTTCATTTTTTTCAATTGTTTTGCAAGATTATTTGCAAATACAAACTGGTTGAGTTCTTCATTGCTGGAATCAAGAATATCTTTATTTGATCCTTCCCATAATTTTCGGCCCTGGTATATAAAAACAACCTTTTCCCCAATTTCCATTACGGAATTCATGTCGTGAGTATTTACAACTGTTGTCATATTGAATTCTTCTGTAATTTCTTTAATAAGGGCATCAATTAGTATGGCAGTTTTAGGATCAAGCCCTGAGTTAGGTTCATCGCAAAACAAATAATCGGGATTTAACGCGATGGCACGTGCCAGAGCAACTCTTTTTTGCATACCACCACTGATTTCAGCAGAAAACAGATGACCCGCATCTTTAATATCTACCCGGTCGAGACAAAATCTGGCTCGTTCTTTTTTTTCCTGGAATGACAATTGGGTAAACATATCAAGAGGATACATTATGTTTTCAATTACTGTTGCTGAATCAAACAGGGCTCCTCCCTGGAACATCATACCCACCTTCTGACGAATTTTTTTCTTTGCTTTAAAAGGGAGTTTGTTAAATACTACATCGTCATACATTACACTGCCTTCGTCAGGATCAAAGAGGCCGATTAAACATTTAAGAAAAACAGTTTTCCCAGATCCGCTTTGCCCAATAATCAAATTTGTTTTTCCCGGATCAAATTTTACAGAAATGTTATCCAGAACTTTCAGGTTTCCCAAAGACTTTGAAATATTTATGGCTTCGATCATGACAGGAGAAGCTGTGTAAGAATTACATTAAACAATAATATAACAATGCTGCTGTAAACAACAGCCTTGGTACTGGCTTTTCCTACTTCAATAGATCCTCCCTTTACAAAATAGCCGTGAAATGAAGATACAGATGTAATAATGAAAGCAAAGAAAACAGTTTTAACCATGGCATAGGTAATGTAGAATGGGATAAAGGCATATTGAATTCCAATTATGAAATATTCAGAGGAAACAACACCTGTTGCCAGAACAGCAACCCATCCACCAAAAACACCGACAATAATGCTGATTGTGGTTAAAATTGGGTTAAAAAACACAGCAGCAATAATTTTGGGCAGGATTAAATAACTGGCCGAGTTTACACCCATTATTTCAAGGGCATCAATCTGCTCTGTAACCCTCATGGTCCCTAATTCAGAAGCAATACTGGATCCAACTTTCCCAGCCAGGATTAGAGCAATCATTGTGGAAGAAAATTCAAGTATCATTGAATCACGACAGCCCAATCCAATTAAGTATAATGGCAGTAATGGGTTTTCCATATTGTAGGCTGTTTGCAGGGTAATTACAGCACCCATAAATGCTGAAATAATTATGACAATCCCAATAGAGTTGAGCCCCAGGGAATGTATTTCCTTCACAATTTGTTTATAATAAACGCTTTGTTTCTCTGGCTTAGCAAACACTTTAGAAAGAAGTATAAAGTATTTGCCTATTTGGTAGATAATGTTCATTTTATTGAGCTTGATGACAAAATTACGAATTATTTACAAATACTATGATCAAGTAGGATAGGCTTTTAATTTGGTAAAGATACTTTGCATTTTTTTTTATCTTTGACTTACAACAAACAAAATGAAAACAAGTTTATGGATAAGAATAATTTTTGCGTTATAATGGCAGGGGGGATAGGGAGTAGATTCTGGCCTTTGAGTCGCACTTCCATGCCAAAACAATTTTTGGATATTCTGGGTACAGGGAAAACCTTATTGCAACAAACGGTTGAAAGATTCCTTAAGATTTGTCCAAAGGAAAATATTTTCATTGTCTCTAATCTTGAATATGGAGATATAATTAAGGAGCAATTATCAGATTTTACTGATTTTCAAATCATGCTTGAGCCAATGCGGAAAAATACGGCTCCATGTATTGCTTATGCAAATTATAGGATTAAGCAGGTAAATCCCAGCGCTAATATTATTGTTGCTCCTTCTGATCATTTAATCCTTGATGAAAGAGAGTTTATTCGGGTTATCAATCAGGGTTTAAATTTTGCAGGAAGCACAGATGCATTGCTAACCCTGGGGATTAAACCCAGCCGTCCGGAGACTGGTTATGGTTATATTCAAGGAATCAAAGGGATTGTTGATAAGAATGTGCCCGATTTAATGAAAGTAAAAACATTTACTGAGAAGCCTGATTATGAAATGGCTAAAGTTTTTTTGAGGAGTGGTGATTTCTATTGGAATTCAGGAATATTTATGTGGTCACTTAAAGCAATTGAGCAGTCTTTTGATCAGCATCTGGAGGAAATGGCAGCCTTATTTAATGATTTGGAAACTGGTTTAGCACCAGGCAGGGAAGCCGAAATTATCCATTCAGTTTACTCTGAATCAAGAAATATTTCTATTGATTACGGAATTATGGAAAAGGCCGATAATGTTTTCGTTCTTACAGCTGATTTTGGCTGGTCGGATCTTGGGACCTGGAGTTCTCTATATGATCATCTTGATCTGGATAAAAAGGGAAATGCAATCAGCGGAGATATGATTATGAGTTATGATTCTGAAGGATGTATTGTAAATGCTTCAGATGGGAAACTGGTAGTTATTCAGGGCCTTAAAGATTATATTGTTGTTGATTCCGGGAAAGTGTTATTGATCTGTAAAAAGAGTGAAGAACAATCGATTAAGCAGATTGTAAATGATCTTAAGGTTCAGACCGGGGAAGAATTTGTATAAAAAAACTCTCGGTTTCCCGGGAGTTTTTTTTATAATTCAATTCAGAAAATCTAATATTCCCAAAGATCTTGCTCCATATTGAAAATAGCTTCCTTGATCTTTTCTGATTCAAGCAAGGCTCCCCTTCCTGTTTCGTATTCTGTTACGTCACGGTTATCATACACATTTGATTCTGCAAGTATGAAACTTGCGAAACGACGCTGCAAAAAGGTGTCGTCATAGGAAATACGATGTGCATCATTATTCCTGTTATAGGATTCATGATTGGCAAAAGTGGTTCTGAAGTCAGGATAGTAAATCCAGAAAAGCTTTCTTTTCTGATATGATTCCAAATCAGAGTTGTAGGAAATACGGATAGGGCACAGGCCTACAATTCTTACCTGCAATGAGGATAATTTGGTATCGAAATACCATACTTCCTGAATGATGTATTGTTTTACTTCGGAAGAACTGGCTTCAGTTTTGACAATTTCTAAGGAGTAAATTCCCGGATTATTGGGATCTTCTACCTCAATAGTATCAACTGTAGCACCGAACTTGGTGTCTATATCCGCCTGGGTTATCACAACGGTCATATCATCTCCTTCAGCTGCATCGTAAGCATTTACTGTGCCAGACTTTATTTCTCCCAAAATAACATCAATTAAACTATGCCAGTCACCCTGGGGCGTGGTTGGATAATACAGAGGATGATTCATTTTTTCTCTAAGATCCACTAACCTCCATATTTTTTTTGCCCACATTACATCTGCTTCCCGAACAGCTTGATAGGGTGCCGGAGCTCTTTGCCCAATTTGTTTTTCATAGATCCATTTTTCTTGTGCCTCAGCCTTTTGAGAGAAGAAGGCGATAAAAATAAAAAGGACTGAAAATATGCCTATAATCTTTTTCATAAGTCGAATTCTTTAGTTTTCAATTACTTGGCTTTAAATACAATAGGAGCAAGTTTTCTGGTTTTTCCATCAGGTCCTACTGCTTTAATCTCACTGATATAAATGGTTTGGTTTCGCTTTAATCGATTCAGTAGTTTCTTTTGCTGCGAAGTAAATAAGTTATTGCTTGACACTTCGTCATAAGTAAATCCTTTATTATCAGTTATGGATACTATAAAGCCGGTAACCCGGAATGACAGGTCGAAATCAAAATTTTCTAATTCAGCAATCACACCTCTTTGAGCAGTAAGAGTTGCTTTAGGAATATCTCCACCTTTACTCCCTGCAACTTTAGCTACAGGATCGGGCAATGATTTAACACGGAAGTTTACTGCACCCATTGGTTTATTTTGGCCACCAACATTGGCTATAACTGTAACCTTTGCCGCTACACCAGGTCTTCTTGGTTGAACAACCCAGTTCCCCCTGAATTTTTTTGTTTTTCCACGGATAATTGAACCATTGGTCATGCTTGCTCTAATTTGGGAATCTCCAATACCGGGTACAGAAATGTTTACAGGATTTTTAACCCCAACATAAAATACGTTCATAGCTGTTGGTGAAACAACTACGTTTGGAGCAGCAACCATATAGCTTCCCTCAAAAGGATAGCTGATAGTGGATCCGTCCGGGGCATTTATTTTAATTAAGCCACCCCATTTTTTCTCTCCCAGTGAGGATGTTTTTCTTTTATATATCCCCATTCCCCTGTCATCAATGGCAAGAGTCTCAGCATTTCCGCTCATTCTGTATTCTATAGTGCCATTGGCAGCTGTAATAGTTTCATATTTACCAACCTGGATATTTGGCTTTTGTGTTGAGTCCATTGCCGCAATAAACACCTTTGCTTCATAATCACTACCACTTGTTATATGGTTTGATCCGATAACTGTAGGAACAAGTTTATTCACTCTGATATCTGCTGCACCAATCTGGCTGAAAAAGAAACCAAGGGCATCTGCTTCTGCGTTTCGTACATCGTTTTGCATTTTCGATAAAATAGTAACTACTGCAATCAAAGGCATAGTATGGAAGTTATGATATTCCCAGGTTACCATTTCATCATGTTCCATTACATCATCGGTAGGCAGACTGTTTACAATGCTTGTGGAAACATTTGGATGTCCTTCACCAATTTGTTCCAGGAGGAATTCCCGGTAATCAACTATTGCAGCTTTCAGATCGTATGCTTTTCCATTGTTATTAGAACCAATAAGTATTTGAGACGGAACATTGGCATCATCAATGTTTTTGATCATTTCCGTTTCAATCTGGCCATCCGTAATTGCGTCGGCATCCTTTACTGATACAATCTCAACTTTTAAGGATTGTATGTAATTATACAATTCATCAGAACGTTCTCGCACGGAACGGGCAACTTTTACCCAGGGCCCGGCTTTTGCAGGATTAGCCAGAGCTTTTTCTTCAAAATCAGCATAAACAATATTGTTCTTCTGCATGAAATTGGCCGTGGTTTTCGTCAATCCCTCATCTACCCTCTTGAATGCTTCGACGGCTTCTTTAGATACATTCAGTGCTAACAATGCTGTAAGCACTAAATACATCATTCCTATCATTTTTTGTCTCGGAGTTTCTTTTCCGTGAGCCATAGCTATAAGTTATTTATTTAGATAGACTGAATTATTTGCTCATTACATTCATTGCTGAAAGCATGTTACCATAAATTGTATTTAGGGCTGAAAGATTTTCACTGAGCTTTGTAACTTCTTGCTTATATCTTTTTGTGTTTTCAGCCGAACTGGTCAGGTCTTCCATCATATCTTGCAATCCTGTATACAATGCCTCAGTACTCTTAAGGTGCTCATTGGTTCCTTGAAGCTGAAGTTCGTATACAGCATTCAATGCAGCCAGGTTCTTGTTTACAGTTTCAAGATGATCACCATAAGATTTGCTACCATCTTCAATATTGGTAAATGATTGAGATAATTGCTGATAGCTTGAACCAGATTCAGTAATCAGATTGGCAGTTTTATCATAAGAATCAGATAAACGCTCCACTGAACTTTTCAAATTCTGTGTTGACTCAACATATGATTCGGTATGACTGTTAATTGTATCTGCAGCTTTTTGTACGTTGTCTACATAATTATTGCTGGCCACTGCTGCATCTGAAATATCAGTAAGATTTTCAGTAGTACTGTTGAGGTTTTTTAAGCCATCACCCAACTTTCTGAATAAGTCTGGTGTAATTTGAGCATTCTCAAGGAGGCTGTCAAATTTTTCAATAGCAGAAGAACTACCACCAACAGGCCGGTGATATTGTTCCAGGTCTTCATCATCTGATAAACCTGCAAGCTCAGGATACACAAGTGTCCAGTCTACTTCTTCATGCAAAGGTTCAAATGCAGAGAAAAAGAAAATGATAGCTTCAGTTCCAAGTCCAATGGTAAGCATTGGTCCGGCAAAAGGCCAGTGCTGAATTTTAAATAGAGCACCAATAATTACAACGGAAGCTCCCAGTCCGTATAGTTTGGCCATAAATGCTTTCCATCCGCTACTTTGTACAATTTCGGTAATATTCATAGTAGGTGTAGGTTTAATTATTTATTTTAAAATCTGTTATTTAATTTTTATTTATCTCAAGCCTAACATAGATCTGACATTCCTAAATCCTATGTATGATTTTGCGGAATCCTGATATTCATAACTTCGTGTACTTGTTTGAAGATAATATGCAATATCCTTCCATGATCCACCACGAATCACTTTTCTTTTCATAATTGCAGGATCATCCGGACGCGCATTGTGTTGATAAATTGGATTCATGTCATGGGTAAATACGTAGGAAGATTCATCATAAGAGCTAGATGTCCATTCAGATACATTTCCTGCCATATCATACAAGCCAAATTCGTTCATATCATATGAGGCCACTTTATTTGAATAAAGGGCACCATCATCAACATATCTTCCTCTCAGAGGTTTGAAATTGGCAAGAAAGCATCCCTCATCATTCCTTGTGTATAAACCGCCCCATGGATACATGGAGAAATCAAGACCTCCACGTGCAGCATATTCCCATTCAGCTTCAAGAGGGAGTCTGTATTCCTGAACAAAAGCATCACCTTGCTGAGCAAGATATGCGTTTAAATATTGTGTACGCCAAATGCTGAAAGCAGATGCTTGTTTCCAGGTAACCCCTACAACAGGGTAATCATCGAATGAAGGATGCCAGAAATACATATTTGCCTGGGGCTCATTGTAAGAGAAAGTATAATCGCGTATCCACACCAAAGTATCAGGATAGCAATTTATCTCGTTATGAAATACAAATGAACTCCTATCCTGGATTTGAATTCTTTGACCATCCTGATCAAATACCTCTCCTTCATAAGATTCTGTTTTCTCATTAAAACGGCTCGATGCCAAAGCTGCCTGTCTCAGGTCTATCCAGAAATAAGAATAAATAAGTTTTCTGGTATCGATTTCTTTTTTCCCGAAAAATCTCTCCTGCGGAGGATAATACATATCTTCGAGGATATCTGTTATTTCAGGATTTTCCCTGGGATCAATTTTTGTATCCCAATCAATTATTGGTGGATCATAAGGGTCTCCATTTTCATCTACTTTAAAAAATCCATCAATTTGAGCATCTCCAAGTTTATAACGCATGATGGAGTCACGAACATAATGAACAAACTGACGATATTTATTGTTTGTAATTTCAGTTTCGTCCATCCAGAAGGCATCAACAGTAACTGTTCGGCTCATTGTATTCATAGACCAGGAAACGTCCTGATCACTGGGGCCCATATTAAAACTTCCCTGGGGGACAAATGCCATGCGATAGGGCTCAGGTTCAAACCATTTCTTACGGCCCTGAACGCCTACAAGCTCGCCGTTATATGACCCACTGCCACAGCTACTTGCTATTATTAAGGTAATTATTCCAACTATTGATAACTTTTTCATGGTACTACAAGGTTTAATATTGCAAGTAAGACAAATTTTTTAAAAAATCATAGAAATCTAACACTTTTATATCTTCTCGGACTTCTTTCCATTCCTAAACTAAAACAGTAATTTACCATAAATTCATGGCTGCCGGTAGTGCCCTGAATAATGTCAGAAGTTGGGAATTCATAAGCATATCCCAACTTAATGCCATTGAATAATTGTATACCGAGCATACCAACAACTGCTGAACCTACCTTGTAAGAAACGCCACCCCAGAATTTTTTATTGTACAGGGTATTGGCATTTAGAGTAATTTCTGATGTAGCTCCATCTGAAAGAATCTGTATGGATGGTAATATCTCAAATAAAGGATTTGGCAATTGGAAATTATATCCGGCTGTAAAGTAATAGTGTCTTGTTAAGAACGGACTTCCTTCTGAATATTTAAACTTGGGTTCATTCAGATGTGTTGTTGAAAGGCCCACATATAATTCGTCAGTTTTATAAAATAACCCAAATCCCATATCAAACACAAACACACTCTCACTATTTGCTGGGATTAGTGGATCTCCATTGACATCAGTATGATGATCGCTGTCTGGAATAAACCACTCAGGTTCAAGAGACTGATTGTACATTCCAAAGTTAATACCAATACCTAATTTCCCTGGTCCAAGGTCAAGGCGATATGCATAAGATCCGGAAATATTCAGATTCTTATTGAAGCCGGCCTGATCGTTCATAATAAATAAACCAACTCCACTGCTAATACCAAAGGGTTTCACAGCAGCATTAATATGAAAAACTGTACTCGAAGGAGCACCCGTAAAACCAACCCATTGTTGACGATTTAGCAAAGTTGCACAAATCATATCACTGCTTCCTGCATACCCTGGGTTTATGGCCATTTGATTGAACATATACTGACTGAATTGCGGGTCTTGCTGGGCACCTGAATTCAATGCAAATGAAATTACCAGAGAAATAAAAATCAACTTTTTCATAAGTTCTCTACGTCTTATTCTTAGGCCAATATATGTAGTTACGTAAAATAAGCAAAAATATTATTCCCAAACAAATTTTAATGTCCCCGAAACTTAATAATAGTCAGCACTTCCCTTATACATAAAAAATCATCTTAAGGTTACCTGAATTTAATGGAAATTTAATTAATTCTTTGGAAAGCCTTCCACCAACGATCCGGAATTTCCTGTTTTCCTGCCTTTAAATAGTCCTGATAAGAGCAGGAAATCAGCAAAGCAGGCTTATTGTTATTTTTGATGAAAGGAATTTCTATCCACCATCTGTCAGTTTGCTCACTTTTATAAAAAGTCAAATCCTGTTCAATTGAATCAAGGCTAACTATATATTTGGTAAAACCTTCTGAGTCTCCAGGTTTCTCAATCTTTTTTTGTGAAAATCCTTCTATAAAGTACCAAAGCACCTGGGCTCCAAGATGAGAAGATTGATTGTTATTATCGAATTGTGGATTTATCTCAGATAATATGAAAGCACTGAGTTGATCACTAACCCCGGCATATTTTGCTATCTGACAAATTTCTTCTCCATAAAAACCATTTGGAGATGGATAGTAATGTCCCGGAGCATCAGATTGTCTCACTGCGCTCATGTCGAGGCTAATAAGATCAGCATCTCTAAGAACTGGTTCCAGGTTTCTCAAATCAGATCTTGCTTCTCCCAATCGAATGGTATCGAAGTATAAATTTTTTAATAGTTCAAGATCGTCCGGATCGGTAAAGTGCACCTGGTGTCCAATATTGGAATAACAGGATAAAAATTTAGTTTTTTGTTTTATAATATGCTGCAGATAATTTCCGGAACTCATTTTTTTGCTTTTCGCCCGAAAATCAATTTTAGAATCAATACTTACCAGGTTAATTGATTTTTGTAAATTTTCATAAGCAAGTAAGGCACCATAAGTAATATCCTGAGAGCCTCCAACAATAACAGGTATGAGGTTTTTTGAAAGCACTTCAATGAGAACATCTCTTAAGCCAAAATAACTGTCTTCGGCAGAAGGTCCCATTTTCAAATTACCCAAATCAATGATCCGTGTTTTTTTCCAGGGTTTATATAATTTATAAAGGTATTGTCGTATTTTATTAGGAGCAAGGGCACTACCAATATTACCGGAATTCCGGTCTTCAGGTACCCCGATCAGGGCTATATCAAAATTTTCAATCTCTTTGATTTCCCCATTTGTAGTATGAACAAAAATATTTCTGCCAAATTCCTTTTTGGGAATAAGAATGTCAACAGACGTTTTTTCCAGACTTACAGGATCAAAATAATCATTCAGGTTCATTTCAGGCAGGGGGTTTTAATTATTTCTTTTTGGCAGATTTTTTTTTCTTGCTATTTGCAATAATAGTTAAGCAATTTTCAAGACTCAATTCTTCCGGATTATCATTTTTAGGGATTTTATAATTTTTCTTCTCATAAGAGATATAAGGGCCCCAACGTCCGTTAAGTATTTTCAAATTTTCATTTTCAGAAAAAGTTTTAATTACTTTTTTACTGTCTTGTTCTCTTTTTATACGAATAATTTCAATGGCTCTTTCGCTATTAATAGATAATGGATCATCCTGTTTTTCCAGGGAATAAAACTTTCCATCATGGCGTATATAAGGACCATATTTACTAATAGCAACAATCATGCTATTATTTTCAAAATTTCCAATTTCTCTTGGAAGCTTGAATAAATCAAGAGCCTCTTCAAGGCTTATAGTTTCAATTCTTTGATCTTTACGAAGACTGGCAAATCTGGGTTTATAATCTTCCCTGACTTTACCCAATTGTGCCAGCGGGCCGTACCGGCCAACCTTAACCAAAACTTCTTCGCCTGAAGCAGGGTCAATACCAAGTACTCGCTCCCCGGTAGTTTTTTCAGATTCCTTTAAAGTTTTTTCAACCCTGGTATTAAAATCTGAATAAAACCTATCAATCATTTTCACCCATTCCAGATTTCCGGAAGCTATTTCATCAAACTCTTTTTCAACCAGAGCAGTGAAATTATAATCCATGATACTTTTAAAATGCTCTGTAAGAAAATCATTAACAACCATCCCAATGTCTGTAGGAACCAGTTTTGACCTTTCTCTTCCGTACTTTTCTGCTTTTTTACTTTCCTTGACTTTGCCATCAGTCATTTCCAAGACTACTATATCTCTTTCATTCCCGTCAAGATGTTCTTTTACAACATAGCCTCTGTTTTGGATAGTTGAGATAGTAGGAGCGTAAGTGGATGGTCTGCCAATTCCCAGCTCTTCCATTTTTTTTACGAGACTTGCTTCTGAGTACCGGTAAGGAGGTTGGGTAAATTTTTCAGAGGCTGTTATCATTTCATAATGTAACTTTTCTCCTTCTCTCAGTGGTGGAAGAATTGTTTTTGAACCACTTACACTGTCTTCATCTGTTGTAACAGAATATAGCTTTAGAAATCCGTCAAATTTGATTACTTCCCCTGTTGCAGTAAACACATCAGGCATATTGGATATGGAAATAGTGGCAGTTGTTTTTTCAATCTCGGCGTTACTCATTTGTGAAGCCATTGTCCGCTTCCAGATAAGATTATACAATTTCACTCCTGCTGCCGGGCCATCAATATCTTTGTTTTCGAGGTAGGTAGGTCTAATAGCCTCATGTGCCTCCTGGGCTCCTTTAGTTTTTGTTTGATATTTTCTGAATTGATGATATTTATTTCCAAATTCCTCATCAATAACTTTTTTTGCAGTATTTAAGGCCAGGGAAGATAAATTAACAGAATCGGTTCTCATATAAGTAATTTTCCCGGCTTCATATAATTTTTGAGCTACCGACATGGTTTGTGCTACTGAGAATCCTAATTTTCTCCCGGCTTCTTGTTGTAATGTTGAAGTAGTAAATGGTGGAGCAGGAGATCTTTTAAGTGATTTTGTTGCCAGCCGGGCAATTTCATAAGAAGCCAGACCACATTGTGTTAAAAAGTCCCTGGCTTCATCTAAATCCTTAAGCTTTCGTGAAAGTTCTGCCTGAATCTCCACTTGTTTTCCATCAGGATCTAAGAAACTAAAGATTGCACTTACTTTATAGGAAGAACTGGTCTTAAAGTTCAGTATTTCCCGTTCCTTTTCCACCAGCAAGCGCACAGCTACAGATTGAACCCGGCCGGCTGAAAGCGAAGGTTTAATTTTTTTCCAGAGTAAAGGGGAAAGCTGAAAGCCCACAAGACGATCTAAAACTCTTCTTGCTTGCTGGGCCTGAACTACATTATAGTTAATCTTTCTGGGATTCTCAACAGCACTCTGGATTGCATTTTTGGTAATCTCATGAAATACAATCCTTCGGGTGTTTTCTTCAGTTAACCCCAGGACTTCAGAAAGATGCCATGCGATTGCTTCCCCCTCCCGGTCTTCGTCAGATGCCAGCCAAACCAGTTTAGCATTTTTCTTAAATTTCTTGAGCTCGCTTACAATTTTTTTCTTATCCTCAGGGACAATATAAATAGGCTTATATTGGTTTTTTATATCAACACCAAAGTCCTTCTTGGCAAGGTCTCGAATATGCCCGAAGCTTGATTTTACGATGAATCCTTTGCCCAGAAACTTTTCAATAGTTTTTGCTTTAGCCGGAGATTCAACAATAACAAGATTTTCTCCCATTTCTAATGATTTAATTATAAATACGTTTTAAAAAACACCACAAAGAAAAGTAAATAGCTAAGTAAGTTCAAAATTTATTTTTAATTATTATTATTTTTGAGGCAGCAATAATATGCATATGGATACAAAAAAGCATAAATATAGAACAGGAATTATCTGGTTTTGGATACTTTATTCGATTCCTTTTGTCCTGATAACAGTTTTATTTGTATTGATCTCAAATGAAAAACTAGGGCCTATGCCCAGTTTTGAGGAATTGGAAAATCCGGAAAATAATCTGGCGGCTGAGGTATTTACAGAAGATGGTATGTTAATAGGTAGATTTTATGTTCAGAATCGTGTCTGGTGCGATTATGAAGAAATTTCACCATTTATTATTGATGCTCTTATAGCTACAGAGGATATTCGGTATTATCGTCATTCCGGTATTGATATCAGAGGTTTGGGCAGGGTGCTGATAAAGACAGGACTATTGGGACAAAAACATTCCGGAGGTGGATCCACAATTACTCAGCAACTGGCAAAAAACCTTTTTCCACGTGATACAACAAGATACAAGTCGGGTATTTCAAGAAAAATTCATCTGGGAGTTACTAAATTTAAAGAATGGCAAACTGCAGTGAAACTTGAGAAGAGTTACTCTAAAGAGGAAATCATGACTATGTATTTAAATGTTTTTGATTTTCTGTATCAGGCGGTGGGAGTCAAGTCTGCAGCTCAGATATATTTTGATACAACACCAGACTCTTTAAATATTGAACAGGCAGCCATGCTTGTTGGAATGGTAAAAAATCCGGCCCTGTACAATCCCTTAAGAAACTATGACCGGATGATGTCAAGGAGAAATACGGTATTATCACAAATGGGAAAATATGGCTTCCTCCCAATGGAAGAGGTGGATTCTCTTAAACAACTACCAATAGAGGTTGACTTTAAGATTCAGGATCATAATGTTGGTTTGGCTACTTATTTCAGAGAATATTTAAGAACCACCATGATCAAAGAAGAGCCCAAAAGGAGATATTTCTATTCCGAGGAACAGTATAAGGAAGCTCTCTATGAATGGAACAATAATCCCCTGTATGGCTGGTGCAGGAAAAACAAAAAGCCTGATGGTTCAAATTATAATCTTTACCGGGATGGAATAAAAATTTATACCACCATCAATTCAAAAATGCAAAAATATGCAGAAGAAGCGGTACAGGAACACCTTGGTCTTGATATTCAAAGTATATTTGATGAACATGTAAAAACCTTTAAGAATCCTCCCTATTCAAATGATCTTAACAGGAAGACCATTGCGAGTATTCTTGAAGGAACAATGAGGAGAACGGACAGGTACAGAAATCTTATCAGACAGGGAGCTTCTCAGGATTCTATCAATGCAGCATTTAATTTTCCGGTAGAAATGAAAGTGTTTTCCTGGGAAGGAGAAATAGACACTATTATGACACCTATGGATTCCATTAGGTATTATAAGTATTTCTTAAGATCCGGCTTGCTGAGTTTTGACCCCCATACCGGTTATGTAAAAGCTTATGTAGGTGGCCCCGATTTTAAATACTTTAAGTTTGATGCTGTGATGGCCCAGAAAAGGCAGGCGGGAAGCACTATTAAACCTTTTATGTACACTCTTGCCATGCAGGATGGTTATACACCTTGCTACAAGGTGCCCAATGTTCCACAAACATTTCAGCTTGGGGATTCTACCTGGACTCCTGCCAGTTCCGGTAAGAGTGAATATTGGGGTAAAATGGTTAGCCTGAAGTGGGGCCTTGCCAACTCAGAAAACTATGTGTCAGCATGGTTAATGAAACAGTTCAATCCACAATCTGTTATCAATGTGATAAAGAAAATGGGTGTGAGAAGCTATATCGATCCGGTGTATTCCCTCTTTTTAGGGACATCTATTGTTTCACTCTATGAACTTACCGGTGCTTTTGGGACATTTGCAAACAAAGGAGTTTATACTCAGCCTATTTTTGTAACAGCAATTGAAGATAAAAATGGTGATGTAATATCCAGGATTTATCCGAATTACGAAGAAGCAATTAGTGAAGAAAATGCATTTCTTATGGTGAGTTTATTAGAGGGCGTTGTAAAAGAAGGAACAGGAGCCAGATTAAGATGGAAATATGAACTGATGAATGAAATTGGTGGAAAGACCGGAACCACCCAAAATCAATCAGATGGATGGTTTATGGGAGTTACTCCCAATCTGGTAACCGGGGTATGGTCGGGTTGGGAAGACCGCAGCATTCATTTTGAAAGTTTGTATCTGGGGAGCGGAAGCAATATGGCCCTGCCAATTTTTGGACTTTACCATCAAAAAATTTACAATGACTCTACTCTTGCCTTCTATGAAGCCGACGTTTTTGAAGCCCCTCTTGGATTTAATATTGAGTTAGATTGTGCAAAACTTGAAAACGAACAGGGCGGAGAATCTTTTAAAATAGAAGATGAGACTATTTATTAAGACTTTTACAACATTATTTCCCTACCAAAAAAGGGACTAATATCAAATCAAACTTTCCCTTTTGGGTTCGTCATCCTGAACTTGTTTCAGGATCTTCTACCAGGTATGGAGATGATGAATTAACCTGTCTGGCAAGATTCAGCATGACTTTGAGTAGTTTCAGACTTGACGCTGGTCAGGTTCCCAGTCACGGATGATGATTCTATCCCGGTAAAGCTTTACCTCCAGCTTTTGTTTTGCTCTCCATTTCAGTTTCCTGATGTACTCAATCGGTATGGTTACGGCATAACTTGTTCCACTTGATACTTTCGTAAGGTTTCGTATGTGCCTTTCTTCCATTTTTCTACGTGTCATAGTTTTAAGTTTTATCAACGTTTTATAATACGGCTTTTAATACGGCGATGTTACACCTGGCCACGTACCAGCCGGCTCCTTCACGTCCCTTCTGCCGGCTGGTGGGGCTATTGCTTTCCTTTTCTTTTGTAGCCTATTGTTTTCCGGTTCTTTTGTTCTAGCTCTTGTTGTTTGACTTCCTCTAGTTGTTTGAGGTATTCAAAGATTACCAGGATCTGGTTATCATGTTCAGTGAAAGCCAGCGGTAAATATCTGGTACCTCCCCAACTTGAGGTGCCAAATTGGCTCCTCAAGTCACTAAACTCTTTTGTAGTCAGTTCTAACATGAAATCTTCCGGGAACCTCGTAATATTACGCCTTACCG
>JAUVKW010000089.1 GCA_030596025.1 Bacteroidota bacterium
GTGCGAAATATAATAGCCAGGGGCATCGCCCCTGGTACTAAATAAACCATCAAACAGGTCCGCAGTGTCTGGCTTAATAGAGGGAAAATAATTCCCGGACCGCATGAAACAGGGCTACTTAATTGACTTTTAGCTTTGGCGAGACACCCAAAAATCAATACGATTTAGTATTAAAAGACAGGCTATAATGGATTATAGAAAATCATGTGCATTTGAAGGATGCACTAAAAATCACATTTTGCTGTTAATTAATTCACAGTAAGATTTTGGCTGCAGTATTTGTGGCTTTTACTTTTTGTGTATCCCTCCGGCACTTGAAGAATGCCCATCCACCTGCTTAGGATCTCCCATAAAGTAAATATCACCAGCACTGCTGGCAATAGCTTTCAGTTTCTCTGTGACAAATATTTTTGCATCCCCGGCACTCGAAGTGGATACTTTCGCAATCCGGGTTTTCAGATCATAGGCATTCAGGTCTCCTGCACTGCTCAAATCAGCATTAAGTTCATCGGCTGTTCCCTCCAGGCGGATGTCTCCTGAACTGCTTATGTCACAGTTTAAAATATTAACCACCACGCTCAATCTGATATCTCCGGCACTGCTGGCTGAAAGAGAAAGCTCATTTGTTTTGATTGTGTTTTCTCCAAAGATATCCCCGGCACTTGATGCAGAGATCTTTTCAACATCCTTTATTGTTACATATACTTTTTTTGCTTTTGCCTTTCTGATGTTGGCATCTGAATAAACTTTTAAAGTATTGTTTTTAATTTCAGTCCTGATGTATTCATGAAGGTTATCATCTGCCTCCACTGTGATAGACTCTTTATTCCCCTGGGTAAGATAAACATCAATACCAGTGCTTACTTTTACGGCATTAAAATAACTTGCTTTTCGTTCTTTTGTTATTACTTTTCCTGAGCCTGTGACCTTTGGTTTGATTTGTCCCATGGTGCAGGAATGAATAGCAAATACTATTATCATTGAAATGAGAATTCTTGTTTTCATAGTTTATTAGTTTAAGTACATATATGTAAAGACGATTGATTTACAATTTTGCTGCATCTTTATTAACAATCATCAGGCTTATTCATACTTAAGTGATTCAACCGGATTTTTTTTGGCAGCTCTTATTGTTTGTATGCTTACCACAGTAAGGGCAATTAAAAGCGCAAGTATCGCAGATGCCAGGTAAGACCACCATGAAATTTCCACATGATATGCAAAATTTTGCAACCACTTTTTCATAAAATACCAGGCAACAGGCCAGGCAATTATATTAGCCAACAGTACCCAATAGGTAAAGCTCCGGTTCAGCGTAAGAGTTATGCTTGATACAGATGCTCCCAATGTTTTTCTGATTCCTATTTCTTTTGTTCTTTGATCAGTTACAAAAGATGCAAGTCCATATAAACCCATGCATGCGATAAATATAGCCAGGAAAGAGAAAATTGAAAATAGCTTTTTTGTTTGGGCTTCATTCATATATAATTCCTCATAATCCTGGTCAAAAAATGAATAATCAAATGGCTTTCCGGGAGCAAATTTATTCCAGGTATTTTTTGCATGCTCAATTGTTTCCTGAACATCCCCGGAACTAAACTTAACAGAAATGTTTTTTTCACCCCTTTTATAATAACCTCCATTTAGCAATAGAGCCATAGGCCTGACTTCCGAATGCAATGATTCATAATGATAATCATCAATTATGCCAATTACAGTAAATGTGCCCCTGTTGTCAGACCAGTTGTTTACATGTTTGCCAATAGGTTCATTCCAATCAAGAAGTTCTAAGGCTTTTTTATTTAATACAATGGCTGAGGAATCTGAGGGATAATCTTGGGAAAAAAACCTTCCCTCCAGGAGATTGATATCCAGAGTGTTAAGAAAGTTATAATCACATATACAAAGATTCAAAGTAAAGCTTTGCTCTACTTCTTCAGCTCCAAATCCAATATTACTAAACCCCTGACCTGGCAAGGTGTTGGAGCCAGAAACATTGACTACACTGCTGTGTGACGATAGCAGCGATTTGAAAGCTTCTGTTTTCGGCCCAAGTGATCCTGGATTTTTAATAATTAGCACATGCTCTTTTGTGAATCCTAATTTCTTGTTTTGAAGATAGCTGAGCTGCCTGTAAATAGTTATTGTTCCAATAATCAGGAAAATGGAAATGGAGAATTGTATCAGTACAAGGAGATTTCTAATCCATACACCTCCCTTGCTGTTGCCAACAGAGCCTTTCAAAACAAGGACTGGCTTAAACGAGGAAAGGAAGAATGCCGGATAGGAACCTGAAACAATTCCAACCAGGATTCCAAGAATAATAAATGAAGGGATTACCTTGAAATTATTAAAATAGTGAATTTCAAGTGGCCTCCCTATTAGATTACTATAAACCGGAAGCAATAGCTCTACTAAAGCTATTCCAAGAATCAAGGAAAGGAAACTTAACATCAGAGATTCTCCAAGAAACTGACGAATAAGCTTAATACGGCCCGAACCAGTGGTTTTTCTAATTCCAACTTCTTTGGCCCGCAAAGATGATTTTGCCGTTGTAAGGTTCATGAAATTTATACAAGCAATTAGGAGTATGATTATACTTATTATTGAGAATATGGATACATAAGTGCGATTTCCATTAGGTTCAAACTCTCCATTCAGATCAGAATCAAGGTGAATGTCTGTGACCGCTTGTAAAAAATATTCCCAGTAATTACCTTCGGCTATCCAGGCATCATATTCTTCATAGGATCCGCGACTCATATATTTCCTGGTAAAATCCGGAAGTTTTTCTTCAAATCCTTTCAGTGAGGTTTTATCTTTTAAAACAAAATAAGAAATAAAATTATTTGCAGTCCAGCCTGTATTATTTAGCAATTGTGGGAAAGTTGTAAGAGATATGAGAAAGTCATAGTGAAAATGAGATGCCCCGGGCATGTCTTCAGATACTCCTGTGATTACAAAATCTAATGTGCCAAGGCCATACTGGAATTTTACTTTTAAGACTTCACCAAGAACATCTGTTGTTCCAAAGTGCTTAATCGCAGTACTTTCTGTAATTACCATTGAATTGGGTTCTACTAAAACTCTGGTTTTTATTCCAGATAATAAGGGAACTGTGAAAACATCAAAGAAGCTTGAATCCGCAGCAAAAAGCTCTGTTTCATATATAGTTTTTTCACCTTTTATTACAGGGATCTCATCCATTTTAATAATTTTCACACCTGTCTCAACTTCCGGGAAGTCTTCCAGGAATTTCAAGAATGTGATGGCGGAAGAATAAGTTTGATGAATTTTCGAATCACCAATGGCTGCTCTGACAGCAACACGATATGTCCGGTCTGCTTTTTCATGATACTTATCGTAACTGAGCTCATAGGATACAAAAAGCATGATAAGGATGCTGCAGGCCAGGCCAATTGCCAGACCAATGATATTGATGAAAGAAAAAGTCTTGTGTTTCAGGATATTCCTGAAAGCAATTTTCAGGTAATTTTTAAACATGACAATTTTGAATTAGAATGATTTATGAAATAATGTTCCAGTCGGGTTAGCTTGAAGATCAAAAGATTATTTTTTACTGCATGAAATATAGATTGAAGCAAAAAGATTGTTCTTTCATTATTATTACAAAAGAGTTGCATGGAGTTCCATGCATGTGTTTTCTTTCCAGGTTTTGAGTCAAGGCTCATCCGGTAAGACATTAAACCAGGTATTTAGGTTTCCGAAAACGGATCGTTTTTAAACTTCAATATTTATGCCATGAGTCCTAATGACATATAAGGCAGGAAGATACGTCTTTAAGCTTATCCTCTTCATGCTTCATTATCGAACAAAACCTGTCCGGAAATGTACAAAGCAAAAGTGGAGGTATAGAGAAAGAAGGACTTTTTTTGCAGATTATACAAGCCAGGAATCCACATTCAGAACATCAAAAAATATAATTCCCTGGATAACAAACCTGGCCAGGCGGCTCATTGCAAGCAAAAGAAACCACTTGTAAGGGTATTTCAATAAACTTAAGGCAATCACAACCATTGAAAAGGGAGTAAATGGGAAAAGGGCTGCAATAACAATAAATGCACCACCCCATTTGTGAACAAACCTTATATAATTAGAAAGTCGTTTTTCTGTATAGGATTTTATCTTAGGCCTTCTTGATAACCATGTCCCAATATGGTACGATATGATTCCTCCTAAATAAGAGAGAACACCAAGTATTGCCAGGTAAAGCAGTGGGGTAGAAAATTTTGAAGACCAGAGTACAAATAAATCTACAGGAACCAATCCGAGAAATGATTCGGAAACTAAGAATAAAATAAGGACAAAGCCGTCAGAAAGGTTTTCAATGAAAAAAGAAAAAATTGAATTAAGATCAAGAAGGTATCTTCCGGTAACATAGATAATAACAATGAAAAGGGAATAGAAAAAAATAATCATTAATGCATTCAGGCCAACATATTTATACAAGCCCTTCTTTTTATAATTTTCATGGAACTCCCGGATATTGAACTTTAAGTCCTTCAAGTTGTTGTAGTTTGTGAGTTTGTAAATGGGGTACTTATTCTTTTTAAGTTTTAGCAGATAGTTTCTTTTAAGCCCAATGCCAAACAAGTTACAAAATATTAGTGATACTTCGATATGGAAGTCCCTGTGAACAGAAATGTTCAATTCCATTAACAAAACGTTCAATATCGAACAATTTTAATGGTTATTTGTGATTAGATTTATTTAAGTATTTACGTATGTGTCAGAAGTGTTGATAGTTGCGACCTTTGGCACTATTGTTGATTATTATTACTTATACCTGACTTTTTTGTTATCCCCCCGAGTATTTAGTCTAGTTATAATTGAGAGCATTGGCTCTTAGCTATTTATTATGGATTGTTTTATCAGACAAAAATTAATACTAAGATGGTACCAAAAAAATCAGAAAGAGCAAATCTTGAAAAAAGTAAAGGCCTTTATTTTCAGCTTGGCTTACTAATAACGATTTCTCTAATTCTTATTGCCTTTGAATGGACAAGCGGGGGTCTGGGAGACAACATGTATGACACAGCCAGCCTGGAACAAATGGAAGAAGAAATTATCCCAATTACCAGACAACAGGAACCAGAACCACCTAAACCTCCTGAGCCTCCCAAAGTGACTGAGGTAATAAATATCGTAGATGATGATGTAGAAATAGATGATGAATTGCAGCTCGAGGATTTTGAGGTGGATCAGGATCAGGCCATTGAGATCATTGAGTATATGGAAGAGGAGGAAGAGGAGGATACTGAGATTTTTTATGTCGTGGAAGACATGCCAAAATTCCGTGGACAAAGCATGGAGGCCTTCTATAAATTTATAGGAGAGAATCTGATATATCCTATGATTGCCCAGGAAAATGGAATTACAGGAAAGGTTTTTGTGTCTTTTGTTGTAGGCAAAGATGGGGAAATAAAAAATGCCTATGTTGTACGGGGTGTTGATCCTTCGCTTGATAGAGAAGCATTAAGAGTAGTAAATTCATCTCCCAACTGGACCCCTGGCAAGCAAAGGGGAAGACCAGTTCAGGTATCATTAACTCTTCCTATAGCATTTTCGTTGATTTAATAGCCATCCTCACCGGGTGACTCGTAGTTACCCGGTGAGTAAAAAAGATACTGCAAAATTCATTAGTTTTGTTAGGATTAATAATCAGTAACAAACAGAACTATGAGTAAATTGCTGAAAGAGCATTTGGGACAATTCCCTAATTTGTCAATGTCAATCCTTCCCACCCCTGTTCATAAACTTGAATTCTTAAGCAGAAAGTATAATTGTAATATTTATTGCAAACGGGATGACCTGACGGGTTTTGCATTTGGAGGAAATAAGATAAGGAAATTGGATTACCTTCTGATGGATGCTCTTAATAAAAAATGTGATTCTATAGTTACAAACGGTAGCAATCAGTCGAATTGGTGCAGAATGACAGCTACTGCAGGTGCAGCTAATATGCTGGAAGTACACCTTGTTCTTGCCGGGGAAAATCCGGATAAATACACTGCTAACCTTTTGCTGGATGAACTGGTGGGAGCAAACATTCACCATGTAAACACCGATGATGATACTCTTCTTGAAAAGGTTTCCCTGGAGCAGGTCGAGAAGTTGAAAGAACAGGGACGGCGCCCCTATTATATGTCGGTGGGAGGTTCTAATTCAATAGGTGCCCTCGGATATATACGGGCATTTCAGGAGATTTTGGAATACAGCAATGAATCAGGAATAGAGTTTTCGAAAATATATATGGGTTCGGGATCTGCCGGAACACAGGCCGGTTTGGTGGCCGGGCAATTATTAAGTGGGTGGGGAGGAGTCATCACAGGAATCAATGTATCGAGAAGTAAAATTGAACAGGAAGAAAAAGTTAAGATAATTGTAGAAGATACGCTCCGGCTTTTGAATGTACAGATGGATCAATCGATATGGAACAAGCAGGTAGTGAACAATGATAATTATTTGGGAGAGGGCTACCGGAAAAATACGGAGGGCGCAAGACAGGCCATAGAACTATTTGCAAGAAAAGAAGGGATATTTTTAGATGAAGTATATACGGGGAAAGCTGCTGCCGGGTTGATTGATCATCTTGAGAAAGGCTTGATCTCTTCTGACGAAAATGTGTTATTCATCCATACTGGTGGTAATGTGCAATTGTTTGAATAAGGATGATTATTGTTGATGAATGACTAACTCACGGTCATCCCGAACTTGTTTCGGGATCTTTTCAAGATTATTAGACTTTTATTCTTTTATTTTGTTCCAAACAGCCGGTCACCGGCATCGCCCAGTCCCGGGACAATATACCCATGATCATTCAGCTTTTCATCCAGGGCCGCAAGGAAAATATCCACATCGGGATGATCTTTTTCAATTCTTTCCACTCCTTCAGGCGAACCTACCACGCAGACTATTTTGATGGTTTTAGCCCCCAGGTCTTTAATAGCCTGTATGGCGCCACTGGCACTTCCCCCGGTTGCAAGCATGGGATCAAGGATCATTACCATGGACTCTGCAAGATTGTTAGGAAATTTAGCAAAATAGTTTTTGGGTTCCAGGGTTTCCGGATCCCGGTACATTCCAATATGGCCAATCTTGACAGTCGGGATTAAGCTGGTAATGCCAAAAACCATGCCCAATCCTGCCCGCAAAACCGGTACAAGAACAATATTATTTGCTATTTCAAAGGTAGAACACTTGCTTACCGGACTTTCAATCTCAACTTTATTCAAAGGTATATCCCGGGTGATTTCGTAAGCCATCAGTCCGGCAATCTCATTCAGAATTTCACGGAAATCCTTGGTGCCGGTTTCTTTTCGTCTAAGTTGAGTAAGCTTATGTGTGATCAGGGGATGTTCAAGAACAATCAACATATATTCAGGGTGTTTTGTTTGCTCCTCAAATATATAAACATAAAGTGAACTATAGTTTAGAGTGTCTAAAGTTATTTTGAGGGACACAGAGCTTGTGCAATTGTTGAATTTAATCTATATATTAGCTTACTTATCAATTCTAATAAATAAGAAGAAAATCATGAAACACATTTTAAGAATTAATTTAATAGCCATCGTTTTGGTTAGCATTATTTGCAGCTGTTCAAATGAACCCAAAAGAAACATGGTGAAGGAATTAGAAACTCTTGAATCTGAAAAGGGGGAACATGCCCGTGATGTAGATGGTAAAGGGGAAGACGAAGAGGATGGCACTCAATTTGGACTGAGTGATGTATATGATGTTGTAAAAAATGGGGCTCATCTTGTTCTGAGTTTTGATGCAGAAAGCAACTCATTCATTGGTACTGTAGAGAATACTACAAAAGAAGTTCTCAGGAAAGTAAGAGTTGAGGTTCATCTTTCAAATGGGATTGAACTCGGGCCCACCATTTCAGCTGATCTCAAGCCTGGAGAGAAGATAGAAGTTAAACTTGAGGCTTCTGAAAAGGACTTCGAGACCTGGTCAACTCATGCTGAAGTAGGAAGCAGCGAGGAAGGACATGGTGGTGAAGGGGAGGACGAGCATGAGGGTGCAGATGAAAGTGAGCATAGTAAAGCAGGGGAAGGCGAACATAAATAGGGAATAAAAAAAGGCCTCAACCGAGGAACCGAACCACTTTAGGTGGTGAGCTCATGAATCCGTTGTATACGGATGAATAACAACAAAGTGATGACGAGCTCACGAATCCCGACTTGTCGGGATGAGTAATCTGATGATTGAGGCCATAAAAGTCGGAAGCTGTCCCTACTTCTTTGTGACTGAATAATAAAGTGCAGCCCAAAGTAAATAGGAAATAAGGAAAATAATCATTCCATAAATTGTTGTAATCATTGATATCCTTAAACCTCCGGCAAGAATTACAGGGGATATTTCCCTGGCTGCTTCAATATATGTAAAAGCAGAATAGAGACCAATCAACTGACCCAGTATTCCTGCTACAAGTGCAAAAATACCAGTAGTTTTAATGAATTTTAGCCTTTTTATTGTCAGGTCAAGACTTTTGTACTCTTTTCTGAAAATGAGATAGAAGAAGTAAACTGACAATACAATAACTGTAAAAAGAAGAATTGTTAAAATTCCCATAAAAAGCGGACCGCCCTGGTAAAATAAATTAAACATAATTTTAAAATTTAGTTAAACATTTTATTCTTCAAAGTTAATATGGACTATGGCTTGTTGCAAGGTTGAAACCCGACGAAAACAGGTTATTCGTCGATAAACCAGGCACATCTCTGGTATCTTACAAAATTTGATGTCAAATTTACAGAGTGAAACGAACATTAATAAATTTAATCAATTACTTCCAGGAAGGATATGATTAATATTTTAAACTGATGAAAAGACGATTTAATATAATATACTGGCTGCTTGTTTTGCTTATTCTTATACTGGTTTTTGGTATCAGGTCAGATAGTTTTATCAATGCTTTTTATTTTATCTCATTTCTTGTTCCCGTTGTTCTTGTTACTTCGTGGTATTTCAATAATTATCTCATTCCAAATTACCTGTTTAGAAAGAAGTTCAAGCGGTTCATCATCCTGACAATTTTTACGGTGATTATTTCGCTGGATATGATAATGATAATTGTGTTCGTAGCCTTTATTCTTATCGCAAGGTATCAGCCTGATCAGTTAAATAACCTTATAACACAATATTATTCTTTTCCTGCTATCCTGTACTTAACTGTAATAATTAATATCTTTTTTAATCTGGTACACGATTACCTGGAAATTGCGGAGGAAATGAAAGTCCTCAACACACAGAAGAATAATCATTCAAATGGGGACCTTATTGTCAGATCAAACCGACAAACAAGAAAAATATCTTATAGCACAATTAATTATATTGAGAGCATGTCTGACTACATTATAATCAGGACAACTGATGATCAAAAGATAATTACCCGCGAAAGGATAAGCAGGATAGAGGAGAAGTTACCTCCACAGTTCATAAGGATTCATAGGTCGTTTATTGTAAATCTTGAAAAAATTGCATCATTTACGCGTGAACAGGTTTCAGTTGCGGGCATGGACCTTCCGATAAGCAGGACTTACAAAAAGAAGGCTTTTGAGCTTATGAACCTTTTATAAATTTATGCGTATACAATGAACGATATTTGTTTAAAGAAGGACTGAAGACATCCTTTAGTCTGAAGTATTTTTATTAATTTTGCAAAATAATATAAAATCTAGAATTATGAAACGTAACAAATATTTCGCATTTGCATTAATTGGATTGGTTCTGGCATATCTTGTTAGTTGCAATAAGAATGACATAAGTGAGGGCTACGGCACTTTAAAGCTAAGTATAACAGATGCACCATTCCCTGTTGAATTTATTGAGGAAGCAACAGTTACAATTACAAAAATTGAAATTCGCAATATGGACGAAAGCGAAGAATACCCATTTATTACAGTATTTGAAGATACTGTTGAGATAAATCTCATAGAATTACGAAATGGTGTCCAGGCAGAGCTTTCTGAAGTAGAAATACCTGCCGGAAATTATGATCTTATCCGGCTTTATGTTGACGAAGCAACTATCTCAGTAAAGGATTACTCAACATATAATCTCAAAGTGCCAAGCGGAGCACAGACCGGGATAAAGGTATTCATTGATCCCCATATCAGGGTTGCAGGTGGGCTTACTGAAATACTTCTTGACTTCAACCTTGATAAATCATTTATACTAAAGGGAAATATTAATACTCCTGCAGGAATAAAAGGCTTTAATTTTAAACCGGTTATCCGTGCAGTAAATAATTCCACTGCAGGAACAGTTCAGGGTGTTGTGAGTGACACTTCTGATGTGTTGCTGGCTAATGCAGAAGTGTGGGTTGAAGCCGACACTGTAGTAGCAACTGCCTATTCAGATACTACAGGTTTTTATGCTATACTTGGTATCCCTGAAGGATTCTATTCGATTTATGCAACAAAAGAGAATTACGACACAGTTATGTATAGTGATGTTGAGATTGTAGCTGCTAACAGCACAATTAAGGATTTTAAACTTAGCCCAAAGAATTAAGTAGCCGATCTCAAGAATAATATGATAATGCATTATGGCTTTAGCTGTAATGCATTTCTTTTTATATCAACCAGCATCTGGCTCACATTAGATGTTTAAATGCTTCATATACCAGGAAAACCGGCCATACAATTGCTTTCAGGAACCCCAGGACACCCATCCAGAAACCTGTGGCATGTGAAATAAAGAATATTGCAGCGCCAATAAATCCCAGACCATATACAGCCCCACCCGAAGCATTTTTTTGTACATTTTCTTTCATGATTATTCGATTTAATTGATTGAGGCTAACTTTTATGTTGTTATTCGGTTTCGGGTTCAGGATCAGGAGTAGGAAGAGGAATACTTGTATTCCAAATATCAAGATCAAGCAGCCATTTACCATCTTCTTTTTTCCAGATAACGATGTATTTTCCTTTATCAATCATTATATCGCCTTCGGCATAAAGTGTATATTTGCCTTCTTCAATAGCAGTATTTCCAAAGCTATTGGCAGTTACAGTTTCGAGAAGAGATTTCTTTACTCCCATTTCTTTAGCCCCATTCCATACTTCTTCAATAGCTTCCCTTCCTTGTATTATTTCAGAATTTGAAGGAAACAACTTCGCATTTTCAGTATAATGTTGAGCTACTGCCTTCATGTCTCCCTTATTGAAATTTTCCATGAAGACTTTATTAGCTTCGATTATATCATCGGTAACATCAACTGGGACTGGTGGATTACAACTATTTAAAATCAATCCCCCAATCAGGACAGCAAAGACAGAAAAGAATAAATTTTTCATTTTAATTGGTTTTATGGTTAATAAACTTCAAGTTATAACAATTGGAGGGAAAAGTCAAGCAGGCGAGATATGGAACAAATAAAAAAAATAGCTGCAATCTGATAATTGAGGCAATGTAGAACGACTTTCCAAAGTCGTTTGTGCTCGTCAGAGCACTTCAGAAAATCCCTTCTGGATTTGAAGCGACTCACCCGTCAGAGAAATATCTAGCCGGGCAAGGGAGAGTCGATCTACAGTACGAGCCATTCCACGCTTCCGGACTTAACCCTAACTTAATCGGTGTTCTTAAATCAAATCCACCTCTCAACCTTCTCTGGTCTCAAATAAAGTCCCAGGAATTCCCTTTTCCTTTTTCTTCTTGAATAATAAATGTCTAGATATAGGGTGTAGCGAGGCTTTGCAGAACCTTTAGATTTAATTTTCCGTTTTCTTAAATGGACTTTCATGCCAGACTGTTTATTTTATTTGGTGGCATGGAGCTCACCAAGCAATTACGCGCCTCGGTTCATGCCATTAACTTTGGGTTAATTTAAAGGACATTTGTAACATACCCAAGGATAAGTTGGCTAAACCTTAGAGGGGAGGGGTTGTTTCAAATGGGTTGAAATAGCTAAGTGAATAACAGATATATTGTCATTCTGTTGATTTAAAAGCACCAGACATTAAATCTTGCTCTAATCTACTGATACCAATGCTTGTAGCAATAATCCTCCAATTTTGCACTTCTTTTCTAATATGCTCAATTATTGCATTAGCTCTATTAGCATCAACTCTAAAGAACTCTGCTGCTTCAAATGCAAGATCAAGACTGAGAGAATTATCATCTTCTGATATGTTGAGACTTAACCCTGAACCTAATTCTACAGGATTAATATCATATGCTGGAGACAACAACCAACCATTATCAGTTAATATAAAACCATGATTTCGGAGATGATCATCAGTATTTGATACGCAAATACTAAATACTATTCTTCTCCAAAGTTCTTCTAAATCTGCATTCACATTTGCACCCTTCCGTATTAAAAATTCTGCTAACTCAAGATAGCTTGCACCATCACTATGATCTGTACCATCAATATAACCTAGCATTGTTAAGGCGGAGGCAAAATGAATTCTATTCCCATGAGCATCTCTATCAAACCTTTTTGTTAAATAAGTGTGATGATTACTTGAAAACTTATGCATAGTACCTTGAGCCATATTTATTCCAGCTTCAGTTGCAAGCTGATTTGTTACCATTTCCCATGCACCAACATCTTTGATATCATTTAAACCAGGGAATTTGGCGATCCATAGTTCATTATTGGTATTTAATACACTTGCTTTTGGTCGTGCTCCACCCAAAGATGAACCAGGTGCAATTAACAACTTAAGCCAATTATTATATTGCGGATTTTCCGAAACATCTTCTCTTTCAAGCTGCAAACTTGCAAATTCCAAAGTCCTAAGTGAAGTCCAGGGTGGAGAAGCAAATTTTCTGTTATTATTCAGGAATTCCCCATTTGGATCAGTTTTGAATCTTAAGGCACCCATTCTATGTCCATCAAAAACACCCAGTAAATAATCTGATTCATACAATGTATTGATTTCTCTATTCTCTCTTCTTGCATCAGCCGCTTCTTTTCTTCTCATTAATAGTCGACCCCAGCGATCAGGAGATGAATCCAAAAACAATCCAAAATTTGCTTTTTCATCTCGTATATATTGTGGGCCAGCGTATAATCCAAGGTCCGAATCTAAATATTGTGCAATTCCAGATTGTAACCAATCATCATCATATTCAAATGAAAAAATTTCTTTCCCCCTTGTAATATTAATACTTAATACTCCCACTAAAGTAGGGTCATTCAATCCCCACCAATGAGCATATACAAATATTTCTTTATGGTCTGTTCTTTGTATCATTTGTACTTTAAGGTTTACCTTTTTTTGGTGCTCTCTCTTTAACTATTAATTTAGAATCCTGCAATTTCCTTCCAAGTTCATCATCTCTACCAACATTTAACAAATCCTTTTCTAAACCAAGTACAAATAGTACTTGCATGTAAGCTCCTATACTTACAGTAGCTAATCCTCTTTCTATTGTATATAATGTCATTCTTGCAATATTTGCTCTCTCAGAAACTTGTTGAGCACTAAGTTTCCTCCTTAATCGTGCTAGCTTGATATTCCTCCCAAGTTCTTTTAGGATCCTCTGTTGCTTAGGTAACAGGCTTACTTTTGTTTTCATAATGTATAATATAATATACAAATGTAATA
>JAUVKW010000160.1 GCA_030596025.1 Bacteroidota bacterium
ATCCATTATTCCACTCTTTCATTCGTGCATTCGTCTTCCATCTGTGCATCGGTGGCTTTCTTTCCTTACTCCTTCAATTTCGTTGGCTACTCTGGTTATTATGCCACGCAAAAATCCACTCTTCAGATTTACTAACTGTAAAACTCAATGAGCGCTGCAAAGTAGACTTCATCCCAGCCTTCAATAATATCCTCGTAGTCATCGTCAGGAATATTAGTTTGCCTTAACTCTACAGATGTTCCCTTTTTATGAGGGTGCAGCAATAAAGTAACTATTGACTCCTCTGCCTGTTCTCCAAAATACCATTGCTGAACGATTTTCTCATTCTTCACAAATTCAAGATTCCTTCCTTCAATACTATCATCCCATAAAGAAAATTCAGATTCTGCTTCTTCTTTCATTACTGCAGGTTCACCCGACCACAGATGGATAGTGGAAGCGGTAGTTAAAGCCAGGTATACATCTTCAGGCTGGGCTGAAATAGTATAATATTTTTTAAGGTCTTTCATATGCAGTCTCTTTAGTAATTTTAACCATTTTAGTCACTTTAGACAATTTAGTCATTTTAGTCACTTTAGTCATTTTAGTCACTTTCTTACCTCACACGATCATTTTCTCCAGATTTTCCAGATATCCGGGTTTAAAATCAGCACCAATTCCAGGGGTTTCGGGTAAGATCCATTGACCTTTCCCCTTATATTCAATTCCTCCAGTCACAGGATCTTCAGCCAGTAAAAAAGAAGAATCAATATCAAAGTGCACTATGTTATTTCTTGCAGCAACCAGATGTGTTAAGGCTGTAAGCCCAAATCGTGTTTCCAGCATACAACCTACCTGTGTTTTTATCCCACATGATTCGGCAACAGAGATAATTTTAAGGGCATTGTAAATACCTCCTGATTTGGAAAATTTTATATTAAAAAAATCGCAGGCTCCCATGCTGGCAAGTCTGAAGGCATCTCTGTGATCATATACTGATTCATCTGCCATAATTGAAATTGGACTATTCTCCCTAACCCTGACAAGCTCCCTGTTATTCCAATGCGGGATAGGCTCTTCGCAATGCTCAATATCATAGGGCTCCATAGCTTTTAATGTCTTAATTGCGGTAACCGGATCCCAGCCCTGATTAGCATCTATCCGAATGGGTATGTTTATTCCCACTGCTTCCCTGATTGCCTTTATTCTGGCCACATCATCCCTGGAATTGGTTCCAAGTTTTACCTTCAGGGCAGGAAAGCCCTCGTTTTTGTATGAAAGGGCTTTCTCAGCCATTTTCTCAGGGCTATCGATAACAATGGTCATATCGGTAAAAATCTCTCTGTTGTTGCTGCCTCCCAGCAATTTATATAAAGGTAAATTTGCCTCTTTTGCCAACAGATCATATAGAGCCATATCAAAAGCACTTTTAAGTGTGGAGTTGCCAGGAAAGGCACGGTCAATCTCCTGTAGCCTTTCTTCAATAGCAAAAGGATCTTTTCCCTTAAGAAGGCCGGCTATTTGTTGAGCATGAATAAATTCCGATTCCTGTGTTTCTCCAACAATAAACACCAGGGGACTGCATTCTCCGGTACCAAACAGACCATTGTCAGTATAGATTTTTACCAGAAGGTTTGTTGCGTCATAAAAAGTACCCAGGGATATAACAAATGGTTCTTTTAATGGTACATTGAGTTTATAGATTTCTGTTCTAACAATTTTTGTTTTGTTCATTTTGTTTAAAATTATTATAAAAGACTCTTTAATTCAGAAAGAAGAAAATCTATTTGTTCGGTGCTATGGTTTTCAAATACAACAATCCTGAGCACACCCTCTGCACCTGCACCTATATAAGTCATGAACTGTATGGCAATACCACGATCCATAAGCTTTTCCCTTATATTCTCCATATGTTTTCTGTCTCCCGTTTCCCATGCTGCAATTGGTACTTCAGTATTATTGACAGGAATGCCCAGGTTTCTCAAGCCCTGTTTAAGATATCTGGCATTTGCCCATAATTTTTCTTTCCTTCCAGGCTCAGACCTAAGTATATTAATACCTTCCAGGCTGGCAGCGAGTGCTGTAGAAGGAGCCATATTAGCTCCGTTCATTACCGCCCCCTTTTTTATCTCTGAAATAAACTTCCTGGTTCCCGGAATTATTCCTCCAAACCCCCCAAACGCTTTTGATAAAGTTCCGCCTGTATAAATTCGATCAGATTGAATATCCAGCAGGTCAGACACTCCCCTTCCATGTGTTCCCAATACTCCCATGCCATGGGCATCATCTATCCATAAAATTCCATTGTAGGGCTCCAGTAGCTCAAGGTAAATCTTGACAGGAGCTATTTCTCCAAATACAGGAAAAACACCATCGCTAATAAGTAAGGGTTTTTGTCCTGGTTTTACAAATTCTTTAAGTTTAGTTTTAAGTTCTTCAAAATCTCTGTGGTCGAAGATATATACTGGTTTCTCAACAGAAGAAGCTGCATCCTGGTTACTGTAATGTGAAAGTTCATCCAGGAAAATGAGATCAAAATCCTCTTGTATTTGAAGAGCCTGGACCCCAGCCATACTGCTTAAAAATCCTGATGCCAGGTATGCTGTATCTTCTGTGCCAAAAAATCCGGAAGCCTTTTCCTCCAGTGTTTCCAGCAGCTCTGTGGTCCCATACCCAAGCCTTGTGGTAGCACTCAACATTCCATAATCTTTAAGTGCATTTCCGGCAGCTTCCAATACAGAGGGATGCTTGTGCAGACTATAATAACTGGTACCTCCGAAGTATAGATAATCCTCCCCATTTATCCGTGTTATGGCATCAGGAGCACTATCCATTATATATTTACTGGCAGGCATGGAAAATTATAATTTGGTTAATACGCTTCCGAAACTAAAAATTTATTCTCACTGGTTGACTGACTCCATCACAAGTTTTAAAAACTCTCCCAGCTTTGGAGGATTTAACCAACGTGTTACAATCACAAGTTCATGTTCCTTATCGACCACAATGTAGTTCCCACCAAAGCCTGAAGCATAAAAAACTGATTCCGGCACTTCTTCAAATTGCCTGTCACCATTATTAAGCCACCACATATATCCATATGAAGAATATGCTTCTGAGGATTTACCAAGCTGCTCAATCCAGTTTTTTGAAATCAATTGTTTTCCATTCCAGTTTCCATCTCTGAGAAATAACAATCCAAATTTAGCATGATCAATAGTATTAATAAACAAGCCCCCACCTGAATGGCCACCTCCGCTTACTGATTGTATTTTCATACCATCAAGAAGTATCCATGAATTTTCATATCCATACCATCTCCATGTAGTGGAAGCCCCGATGGGATCCATTATCTGATCTCTTAAAATTAGAGGTAAGGGTTTTCTCCAAACCTGTAACAGGGAGTATGCAAGTACATTAACCCTCACATCATTGTATTCAAATACTGTTCCTGGTTCATTAAACCTGCGGTGCTTCCAGTCATCCACACCTCCTTCCCCGGGGGGTCTGTCTGCCCAGTCCTTCATATCAAAAAGTGAACCTGACCAGTCGGAGGATTGTGTCAATAAATGATGCCAGGTAATTTTAGCATTGTGTTCGCCCTCAAAAGTTCCATCCCAGACATAATTGCTTACAGGTTCATTTACAGACTGAATTAATCCCTGATCAAGAGCCAGTCCGGCAAGCGTTGAAAGGTATGATTTTGTTACGCTGAAAGTCATATCCACCCTATCCAAATTACCCCATTGGGCAACTATATAACCTTCTTTAAGGATCAAACCGGCAGGGCCTCCTCTTTTCCTGGTGGGACCAGCAATTCTGTGATAAGGTTCTCTGGAAAAACCTTCCAGAATAGCCACCCTCAAATCCCTTGACCCAGAGTATTCATTATTCATTGCAAAACTTATAGCCATCTTTAACTTATCACTATCCATTTGCAAATCTTCAGGAGCTTTCTCTTCCCATTTTTTATTCTTTTCGGGAAAATACAAGCCCTGAGAATTTACTGTTATTGAAAATACAGCAAGGATCAGGATGAATACAAGGCTTTTGGGTATTTGACAATTAAAAATTGATCTCATATGATAATAAACTGATTAACTAAACGAATATAATGCCTATTTTTTTAATCTGCTAAAAAAGGCCGGGACTTATATATAAAACCTGATTTTGGTCAGGAAAATGTTTATCCCCTGCCTACCGGCAGGCAAGGCCTACGGGGAAAGGTTTAAATTCATAATGTCTTTCTACAAAACTATAGGGGCTGTCAATAATTGAGAAATGACATTATTATAGAATATTTCTTCTTACTAAAAAAATAATACAGGTTCACTGAATAATACATTATCTTTATATGTTCTATTCTATCCATAAAAATATTATCTCTGAATAGTGAATAAACTAACTGGCAAAGAAATTCTGGAAGGGATCAGAACCAAGAATAATAAGGTACTGCATTTGGTTTACGCAGAAAATTATCCGCTTATTAAAAACTTTATTCAGAGGAATAATGGAAACAGCCATGATGCAGAGGATATACTTCAGGAATCGCTTATACTGATTTATAAAAAGGTAAGCACCAATGGTCTTACCCTGGAATCGAGTTTTGAAACATATCTTTTTTCAGTTTGCCGGTTCTTATGGTTAAGGGAACTTGAAAAAAGAAGCTTTGAATTTTCGGATGAACTCAAGCAAGATACTCAGGAAAATATTGAAAATGATTTAATCGACGACCATGATAAATTTGAAAAACACAGCTTAATTCAGAAATACCTTTTAGAACTGAATCCTGAATGCCGGATGCTGTTAATGATGTTTTATGACAATGCTCCCATGGAAGACATCAGTAAGAATTTAGGTTTTAGAAGTAATGCCCAGACAGCAAAGAAAAAATTTATGTGCAAGAAAAAACTCATAGAACTTATCAAGAAAGACCCGTATTATAAAGAAATTATGGATTCATGATGGGTCTGGACTTTTAAAATCATAGTCTCACTGATTTTAAAAGACCCGTCATGCGGAGGAAAACTAAAATGACAAGCAGTATAAATAAACCTGTTAATAAATGCCCAATAACTTCGTTTTTATATATCCTGGAAGAATTTCCCATAGACATGTATGGAGACCAGAAAAAAGGATGTGCCCGCAATGAACTGGCAGTCTCAAGATAATCTAGCTTCGCCATTCTTAAAGCCTCCTCTGTGGAATAAGATTTCTTAAGATAGGAATAAAAACCTGTCATTATTTTAGATCCTGAAATATCATCCACTTTCCACATGGTCATGATAATGTTGGGACAGCCTGCATACATAAATCCACGGGCAAGGCTCATGACTCCCTCTCCACCTTTCAACTTTCCCGAACCTGAGTTGCAGGAACTCAAAACAACGAGTCTGGTTTTGAGCTTGAGATTGTATATCTCTGTCAGGTTGAGGAAACCATCTTCCTGGTTACCTACAGCAGGTTTACTGAAAGCCAATTTAGAATACATTGGATTATCATCATCAATAATGGTATGCATAGCCAGGTGAAGAATATCAAAATTACCTGCAGTATGTTTAAAATTTAATTCGCTGGCTTCTTCATTTAAATAAACAGTGGCATTTGTAATAGTTTGAATTGCTTTTACCTCATCAATGCTAAATGGCAAAGGGTATAGCTCATACCTGTATGCCTGTCTGCTTGATTCAAAGCTATGCTTTTCCATGTTATTGGCCGGGTAAAATGGAGCAAAAGCAAGCAAACTGGTTCCCTCCTGCTTTTTCATTCCTGTATTCAGCATAAGTGTGGCAGATGGAGAATAGGAAACCACATGTTTTTTCAAAAGGTAGTCAAGGCTGCTGTAGTCCATTTCTTCATATTCAGGTTGGCCGGAAAGTAAGATCTCAAATGGAATATATGCAAGGGCTTCATCAGGAACAATAAGTAATTTTTTATAAGCAATCTCTTCTTCGAAAGGCTTAATTAAATAAGCATAAACACCGGAGGAAGCCCTTATAAAAGAATTATAACTATCCTTTACCTCCGAAGAGAAATTAGCTGAAGTAAGCTGCTGCCTTAAAGTGCTAAGGTCATCCCGCAAAGATAGATTCACTTTGTTTTGCTTCACCACTATATCATCAGGGCTAACAAGAAAAGATATCAAAACAGAATCAATAATTACATATTCAAGCATTACCTGGTCCTTTTTCAGCCAGTCCTGCACCTGCTGCAAGGATGCGACATTTGTCTTATACTTGAGATTATAATATTCAGAGTAATTTCTTTCCATTAATCCAAGCAGGGAATCATATCTATGGTTCAGATCAAAAATATAGCTTTCGTATAGTGTGATCTTATTCACATCTGCTTCGGATCTCCTTTTATCTTCATAGATTTTTTCTTTATAAAAACCAAGCTGCCGGTTTATTTCTGTCTCCATCTGTATTAAATCACGGGGAATTCCACTAAAATCTTTTGCTTCCATATCTCTTATTGCCGAAAGCAATATGGCTGACTTTCCTTTTTCGCTGTATTTAAAAGCTGCCTGCATATAGCTTTTGTCATCCTTCATTTCATAGAGTCTCATAGCAACTTTAATAATTTCATTGTAGGTGCTTTTCTCATTTGCAGCAAGAAATAGTTTACTTTCTTCAGATTGGTATCCCATCCTTAACTTTTCAGCAACCCTGATGGCAAGCTTAAGGCTTTTAAATGCAAGCTTCAATTGATCCTGTTTTAACTCTTCCCTGTTAAATTCAGTGATTAAAAGTTCAGCCTTCAGTTTAAGGCTGCTTAATACCCTCAAATTTGACAGGGAATGCTCTGGATCGGGATTCTCTGATATATTCTTATCCTGAAAATCCTCAACCACTGCTATTAATGCCTCCTG
>JAUVKW010000129.1 GCA_030596025.1 Bacteroidota bacterium
TGGTTTGCCCTACATGGGCTTCAATCTATTTTACAATGAGTTGTACGGTTACAGTTATAGAAACCGCCTTGGTACGATTAGCGTATGCCGGGTGGTGTGGGGGGACAGCGGCGTAAGCCGCTTCCTACCCGATTAGAAAAGGGAGTTATTAAAGGCTATGAATTCCGCGTAGCGGATAAACAAATTTTCTCCGGACACTACTGATTTTAATTTTAGAAATTAATACCTTAAGTAATCTGAAGATACTTTATATTTCTTTATTCTTTCAATATGCCATCAATTCTTGCCAATTCCTCTTCAGAGAATTCCGGGTGGTTCAGGCACCCTAATGAGTCTTCCAGTTGTTCAATAGTTTTGGCACCAACGAGTACCGAGGTAATTCCGGGTTCTTTTAATACCCATGCAAGGGCCATTTGAGCAAGAGATTGTTTGCGTTTGCTTGCAAGATCATTAAGAAGCTTTAGCTTTTCAACTAACTCAGGGGTAATTCTGGAGCTCTGAAGAAAGCCATGCGGATTTGCAGCTCTGGATTCTTTCGGAATACCTTCTAAGTATTTATCACTTAGTAATCCCTGGGCAAGTGGAGAAAAGGCAATGCAACCGATTCCTTCCTCTTCCAGTAAATCCAACAGACCACCTTCAATCCAACGATCTAACATAGAATACCTGGGTTGATGGATAAGACAGGGAGTTCCGGAATTCCGCAATATTTCACTTGCTTTTTTTGTTTGTTCTACACTATAATTTGAAATTCCAACATAAAGGGCTTTCCCCTGCTTAACAATATGACTTAAAGCATCCATAGTTTCTTCCAGAGGAGTTTCAGGATCTGGTCTGTGAGAATAGAAAATGTCAACATATTCCAGACCCATTCTTTTCAAGCTTTGATCAAGACTGGAAATCAAATGTTTTCTTGAACCCCATTCTCCATACGGTCCATCCCACATATAATAGCCAGCCTTGGTTGAAATAATCAATTCATCCCGGTATGGATACAAATCCTGCTTTAAAACCTTCCCTAAAGTTTCCTCTGCAGAACCAAATACGGGCCCGTAATTATTAGCCAGATCAAAGTGTGTAATCCCTTTGTCAAAGGCATAAAGCAGGACTTGCCTGGAATTTGAAAAATCATCAACAGATCCAAAATTATGCCAAAGGCCCAGAGAGATCTTTGGGAACAAGAGGCCGCTTTTTCCCGACCTTTGATAAGGGATTGACTGGTACCTTGAGTTTTTTGCAGTATAGGGCATTTTATCTGAGTATTGATTTATTCCTGGAATCTACTAAGGAAAACTTATTCAACAAAAATAATTTATTCACAGGAAATAAGGCCGATATTTTGTTAATTTTATTCGTGAAACTATGGGCACATTAAAACTATACAGGGCTTCTGCAGGTTCGGGCAAAACTTTCCGACTGGCAAGGGATTATGTGCTCTTGCTGCTTCAAAATCCAGATTTATTCAGGAATATCCTGGCGGTAACTTTTACAAATAAAGCTGCTGATGAAATGAAGAGCAGGATCATGAAGAAGCTTTTCGAGATCAGTACTTCAGAGGATGAAACAGATTATACAGATTATTTCGTTGATGAGACAGGCCTTTCCAGAAAAGAGGTAAGGGAAAGAGCGGGAAGGATATTAAAGAGCATTCTACACCAGTATTCATTTTTTTCAGTACAGACAATTGATAGTTTTTTTCAAAAAGTGATTCGGGGTTTTATCAGGGAATTGGGCTTACCCTATAATTATTCTATTGAATTAAATCATGACCGGGTTCTTGATATGGCTGTTGATACTCTTCTGCAGGATGCAGATGACAACTCTGAATTGCGAAACTGGCTGGTTCAGTTTGCCAATATGAAGATTCTTGATGGGAATTCATGGAATTTTCGAAGGAATTTGGTCTTAATGGGAAAGGAATATTTTACCGAAAAAGTAAAAGCTCTGGGTGAGGAAATGATGTTGACCATTAAAAGCAGGGATTTTCTCAAGAGCTATAAGGATGATATGCGAACACTGATTCAGGATTTTGAGGATCAAATGCAGGAGTTTGGAAAAAGGGCTCTTCGCATTATGCATGAAAATTCACTGGAGGTAAATGATTTTGTTCAAAAGGGAAGGGGTGTAGGTGCTTATTTTACCAGTATAGCAGAAAAGCAAAAATTTGTATATAACTCCTATGTTGATGCTGCAGCAGGAGATATAGAAAAATGGTTCCCGCGAAATTATAAATCCGGTTTTGACCATCATACTCTGGTGCAAGATATCCTTCAACCCATTTTGATAGAGATTATTGAGTATTTTCATCAGACCCATCCTTCTTATGCAAGTGCTAAATTAGTGTTGAGCCAGTTTTATTCCCTTGGAGTTTTTTATGATCTTGTTGAAAGGATCAAGGAATACTCAAAAGAGAAAAATAGTTTTTTAATTTCTGAAGCATCTACTTTTTTATGGAAGATAATAGCTTCAAATGATGCCCCTTTTATTTATGAAAAAACCGGGTCTTTTTACAAACATTTCTTGCTCGATGAGTTTCAGGACACTTCAGTGATTCAATGGGAAAACTTCAGGCCGCTTATTGCGAACAGCCTTTCTCAGGGATATGAGAACCTTGTTGTTGGAGATGTTAAACAGTCTATTTACAGATGGAGAAACAGCGATTGGAAAATTATGGCAGAGAAATTGGATTCTGATTTTTCAGGATACGAGCTCAATGAAGAACCCTTAAGATCGAATTTCAGAAGTCGTGAAAATATTATTGCTTACAACAATGCTCTTTTTCTGAATGCTCCGGAAGTTCTTCAGGAATATTTTAATGATGATCTTGATGAAAGTGTACTGGAAAGTGGTGAGTTTGCTGAGATGCAAAGGAAGATCCTGGGAATTTACCGGAAACCAACACAAAAGCCATCCAGGGTAAAAGATTCCGGTGGTGGGCTTGTGCAATTGAATTTTTATAAGGAGAAGGACTGGAAGGTAAAGTCGGGTGAAGAATTTCCTGAAGAAGTGGGAAAATTACTGAAAAGCGGAGTGGAACCAGGGAATATTGCAGTATTGGTTCGTGATAAAAAAGATAGCAGGAGAGCAGTTGAATCCCTGATGAGTTTCCAGGAGAAGAATATGGATTCCGGCTATGCAAACTTTTCAATAATCTCAAATGACACTCTTTTTCTGCAAAGTTCACCTGCAGTCAGGTTTTTACTTACCTTTTTAAAATATCTGGTTGATTCGGAGGATAAAATCAACCTGACGGAATTGTATTTCGAGTTTCAAAGTTTGAATCGTGGGGAGGAAGACGAGTTTGCACTTACAAAAGATCTGGCAGAGGGTATTTCCAGTTTGCTTACCAACAGTGTAATTGAGGAAGAGGTAGAAAAGCTGAAAAAGCTTTCATTATCCGAGATGGCAGAGGGGATTGTCAGACTTTTTGAAATTGGGAGATCCGGAAGAGATTTGCCTTATATTCACGCTTTTATGGATATCATCCTGGATTATTCCAGGGAAACACCCGGAGATATTAGCTCATTTTTAAACTGGTGGACAGAGGAAGGGTATACCAGATCTCTGAAACTTGGAGATGACTCCAATGCCCTTCGTGTACTGACAATACACAAATCAAAAGGACTACAGTTCAGATATTTATTTATTCCCTATGCCGGCTGGTCAATTGATCATTCAAGAGTATATCCGGTTTTATGGTGCAAACCTACAATTGACCCTTTTCAAAAAATCCCGCTACTTCCCATAAAATATTCAGCTTCCCTGAAGGAATCTATTTTTGCAGCAGATTATTACCGTGAAAAACTGGATGCCTTTATTGATAATATTAATCTTCTATATGTTGCTCTTACCAGGGCTGAAGATGGCCTGTGGCTGTACGGACCTGAAGATAAAGACTCTGAAGTAAAAACAGTTGCCGGATTGATCAAAAAAAGTATGCTTAAGGGTGGGTGTAAATCCTCGATAGAGGATGGACCCCTGATTCAATATGAAAACCATTGGAATGAAGGAATGACCCAATGGACCATTGGTACTATTGAGGTGTTTGAAAAAACAGACAGACAAACCGATAGTTATATCTCATTAAAGGCTTATAAGAGCTGGCCAGGTGTGCCAAGGTTACGGTTAAAATACCAGGGAGAGGAGTTTTTTAGTGATGTGCATCGTGAGAAGGTGAATCGTGGGAAAGTACTGCACCAGATATTTGAGTATATAGAAACTGCCGAAGACATAGACTCTGCCCTTGAGACAGTGCGCCGAACGGGGAAGATTGATACTTCTGATATGGAAGAATATAGAGTTGAGATTGGGGAAATGATTGCTCACCCTGATGTTAGAGACTGGTTTGATGGAAGCAGAGAGGTAAAGGCTGAAGCTGAAATACTTCTGAGTTCAGGGGAATTGCGCCGGCCTGACAGGGTGATGATAGACGATGCTAAGGCTGTTGTTATAGACTATAAGTTTGGAAAGATAAAAGAGGAAAGTTACAGGAAGCAGGTAATGTACTACAAGAAGTACCTTATAGAAATGGGGTATAAAGAGGTGGAAGGATACTTGTGGTATGCCGGGCTGGGAGAAGTGGAGAAGGTTTAACAAGTTGAGAAGGTTTAGAAGGTTTAGGGGGTTTAGGGGGTTTAGGGGAAATGATATAATGCTATAATGCTATAATGATATAATGATACAATGAAAAATGATATAATGATACAATGATATAATGATACAATGGGAGAATGGAATATTGGAATACTGGAATACTGGAAGAAAGACACTAATAAATTACAAATCTCAAATAATAAATCTCAAATAATGCCCAATACTCAAATCCCAATGGCCAAACTGTATAGCTGCTTTTGTTTGAAATTTAAATACTAGAATATGCCCATACTTTTGTGGCTTGATTTTTTTTGTTTAACCTGCAGACATATAACGTGGCAAGACACGCGGAACATAAAATGGAACAATGTAGCAGAATTATTAATAAGGAAAAATGACTGGTAAGAGCAAACAAAAATTCCTCTGGGGGCACGATCGCAGGTTTAACACTTACTCTAATTATTTCAGGGAGGTGTTTGGGGAAAGGGTGCAAAAGGTCTCTGTAGATGCCGGTTTTACCTGTCCCAACCGGGACGGAACCCTTGCCCGGGGTGGATGTACTTATTGTAATAATGATGCTTTTACTCCCTCTTACTGTATTCCCGAAAAATCAGTTTCGCAGCAAATAAAGGAAGGAATTGAGTTTCATAAGGTCAGGTACAGGAGGGCAAATAAGTATCTTGCATATTTTCAGGCATTTTCAAACACCTATGCTCCGCTGGAGCATTTAATGAAAATTTATAATGAAGCTCTGTCCGTTCCAGGAGTTGTAGGCCTGGTAATTGGAACGAGACCTGATTGTGTGGATGAAGAAAAACTGGATTATTTCGGGAGGCTGGCGAGGGAGACTTACCTGATAATTGAGTATGGGATTGAGTCTTGTTACAACAAAACCCTGGAACTCATTAACAGGAAGCATAGTTTTGAGCAAAGTGTCTGGGCAATTGAAGCTACTGCAAGTCGCGGAATCAGGGCAGGCGGCCACCTTATCTTTGGTCTTCCGGGTGAATCAAGGAATGAAATGCTGGGTGAAGCAGAAATATTATCAAAATTGCCACTTAACAATGTTAAATTTCATCAATTGCAGATCATAAAGGGAACAAAAATGGCAAAGGATTATGCTGAGAACCCAGGTAGCTTTCAGCTTTTTACGTGGGAGGAATACCGAGAGTTTATGGTAGATTTTCTTGAATTGTTAAATCCGGAATTTGTGGTTGAAAGGATAAGTGGTGAGGCACCACCAGGATATATTTCCGGTCCGAGGTGGGGGTTGAAACGTACAGATCAGATATTGGACCTGTTTGAAAAGAGACTGGAAGAAAGGGATACATGGCAGGGGAAGAGATTTGAGGAAATATAGAAATTTTTAAGATTCATTTGCTAAATATTTCATAACAAAGCCGATTTATACGTGAGTTCAATTGTACATGAAAACATTTTTAGAAGAAGTAGCAGCAGATATTTACAGCAGGGAGAAGGGAAATCTCTCTGAGTGTTGCCTGGTATTCCCGGGCAGGCGAGCCCAGTTGTTTTTTTCAAAATACCTTTCAAACCATTTATCAAAGCCGGTTTGGTCGCCTGCATTTATGACCATTACAGAGCTAATGATGAAACTTTCAGGCTTCATGCCGGCAGATCCTCTTCAGTTGATCTTCAGACTTTATGAGGTTTACAGGGGTTTAGTGAAGGAGGCTGAGAATTTTGATGAATTTTTTCTTTTCGGTGAAATTCTATTGAATGATTTTGGTGATATTGATAAAAACCTGGTAAATGCAAATGATCTTTTTAAAAACCTTGAATCTCTAAAATCCATTGAGGATGATTATGAATACATGAATCCGGAACAGATTGCACTTATTCGATCATTCTGGTCTAATTTTCTAATCTCAAAAGAGTCTGATCAAAAGGATGAATTTATAAAAGTCTGGCAGGTTCTTTTCCCAATATATGAGCAGTTTCGTGCCATTCTGGAGCAATCAGGAGCAGTATATGAGGGAATGGCCTATAGGAAAGCCAACGAGCTTATTTCAGGTGAAAAAATCTCACATTCTGAATTCCGTAAAATTTATTTTGTTGGTTTCAATGCCCTCACCAAAAGTGAGAAAAAATTATTTTCTCATTTATACAATTCCGGAAAGGCCCGATTTTACTGGGATTATGATGATTCTTATGTTAAGGATGAGGCACATGAGGCCGGATTTTTTATTCGTGAGAATTTAAAATTATTTCCTGACCAACGAAGGAGCACTTCCCATAGTTTTAATATGCCGACAAATGAAATTGAAGTGATTTCTACTTCAAGCGATAGTGCTCAGGCAAAGATTATGGGCATGAAATTAGAAGAATGGCAAAGTGAGGGACTATGTAAGGAAAATAATACCGCTGTTGTATTGCCTGATGAATTTCTTCTTTCTGCTGCAATGTACTCTATTCCTGAAAGCTTTTCAGACATAAATATAACTATGGGCTTTCCTGTGAGAGATACACCTGTTTATAGTCTGGTGGAGAGTCTTATTGACTTACAGCATGGCATGAAGGATCAGGGTTCCGACAAGGAAGTCTTATTTTATCATAAGGATGTATTAAAGATATTGGGACACCAGTATATTCTTGTTTCAGGAGGTAGTGAAATCAGGAAATTGCGAAAGGATTTGATTGCTCAAAACAGAATCTTCCCATCAGGGGAATTCCTGAATATAGATGAGCTTACAGCCTTAATTTTTCGCAAGGCAAATAGTGCTGTTGATTTATCAGCTTACCTGCTTGAAATTTTACATAAACTCATTCTGCTAATTCCTGAAACTGAAAATGAGTCCGGTACAGGACTTTCTCTTCAGAAGGAATATATCTATCATGTTTATCTGGCTGTCAATCGACTTCTTGATCTTATCTCCCAGGAGGATATTCCCATCCAACCCGACACATATAGGAAATTACTAAGAAAAATTATCCGAAACATGACTATCCCATTCTCAGGGGAGCCACTCAAAGGCCTTCAGTTGATGGGAGTTTTGGAGGCAAGGGCCCTGGATTTTGAGAATCTTATCATTCTATCTATGAATGAAGGGATTTTTCCCGGGAAAAGTGCGGGGCATTCTATTATACCATATAATTTACGAAAGGGCTTTGGACTCCCAACATCCGAGCATCAGGATCGCATTTACGCTTATTATTTCTACAGATTGATACAGAGAACTAAGAATCTGACTTTAATATATACTACCAGGGAGGAAGGGGTGAAGAAGGGTGAAATGAGCCGTTTTATCTATCAACTTAAATACCTTGGCAATACAGCTTTATCAGAAAAAAGTCTGACATCAATAGTTCAACAAAGGGACTTAAGGATTATTGAAGTAGAAAAGGGAGAGGAGGAAATGGAAATATTGAAAGGCTATCTGCCGGAGGGGAAAGGCTACTTATCTCCCTCAGGCTTAAATGCTTTTATGGATTGCTCCCTGAAGTTTTATTTTCGCTATATCGCCAGGCTTGGTGAAGCTGAAGAAGTATCTGAAGAAATCGATCCTTTGTTGTTTGGAAGTATCATTCATGATGCCTTAAATATTCTCTATGAACCTTATGTTGGATCAGGGGCCCTTACCCGGGAAGAAATAGGCAGGTTAGGTAAGGATAAACACGGACTCAGAAGATTGTTGAATGATTCTTTCGATAAGTTGTGGCTAAAAACTGGAAAAAAACGAAAATCCAGCAATCTGCTGAGGGGACGCAATCTTATAGTCAGGGAGATTATGGTAAGTTACCTGGAGTATATTTTACAGCATGATTCAAAGATTGCACCATTTCAGATACTTGAACTGGAAACTCCGGCTGAGCGATTTCTGGATTGTTCTACAGGGAACGCGCAACTGACGATTCGTATGAAGGGGATTATTGACAGACTGGATAGAGTAGGGGGGAGAACCAGGGTAATTGATTACAAGACAGGTATTTCTAAAAAGGATTTCAAACTTGTATCTGATCTTTTTAACCGTGGAGATCACAACAGGAGGAAAGAAATATTTCAGACCTCCATGTATTGCTGGCTATATGAAAGTAAGGAGAATTCAGGTATCCTTGTTCCGGGTATTTATGATATTCGCAATATGCATTCAGAAAAATTCTCATCAGGAATAAAAATGGATAAAGTAGTACTTAGTAGTTTTTCAATTTTAAGGGAGGAGTTTGAAAGTGAACTCAGGAAACTTGTTGAGGATTTATTTGACCCTGAATTACCATTTCAGCAGGTTGAAGATCTTGAAATCTGTAAGAATTGCTCCTATAATAAAATATGCGCAAGAGAAGATGTTTCCAGATAGGGCATTGCTGGGATTGTCCGGTACTTTGATTGAGTAGCCAGGATTTGAGAATTGAGCTTATTATTTATTAGATTTACAGTTGAGTAGAATACAATAATGCATTATGTATTATGAACTTTAATTATCAAAAATTTAAGGTTGAAATTAAAAATTTGAAATTTACCTCGGATGAAGGCCATATCTATCCGAAAACTGCTATTATCACTTTTATGGATGAGTTTGGTGGACAAAGTTCT
>JAUVKW010000122.1 GCA_030596025.1 Bacteroidota bacterium
TTTGCGTAGGCGCCTTGGAGAAATTGGATACTCGTCTGACCACTAATAGTTAATTCATCGAGTAAAAAGATAAGTCTATCAACTGGCCGTAACCATAAGTGGTCAGACGAGTTAATTTTCTATTATCTGGCCTTTAATAACAGGCTCTTTATCATCAGTGATTCCTACGAGGCGGGTTTGAACAAATTCATTCCTGGAATGTTTATGATCCAGAGCAATGGGAATATAATTCTGACCATAGCCTTTTGTACTTCCTTTTTTTGATCTCTCTGTTAGCATCAGCTGTTCCTTGCCCAGCATATTCTGAAAGTAAATCATCCTGTTTTCCATAGAGATTTGACGAATGATTTCGCTCCGGGAGGATTTGATCATTTCAGGCACCTGGTTTTCCATTCTTGCAGCCCGGGTTCCATTTCTTACAGAATACTTAAAGGTATGTATATGGCTAAATCCAATTTCCCTGCTTACACTACAGCTTTCTTCAAAATCTTTTTCAGATTCGCCCGGAAACCCGACTATAATATCGGCGGATAAATTAAAATCAGGATATAAGGATTTTAGTCTTTCTGCCATTCCCATAAAGGTTTTAACAGTATACATCCTACTCATTTTATGCAGGATGTTTTCTGAACCTGATTGAAGACATAGATGAAGGTGGGGAGTGAGTTTTGGATGGGTAAAGAGTTCAAAAAAGCCATCCCCGAATCCGTCTGGTTCCATTGATGAAATTCGTACCCTGAAATTACCGGGAATTTCAAGGAGTTTTTCAAGTAGCTTTTCAAAATTCAGGCCCTCATGTTGGTACCTGCCAATATTTACCCCTGTAAGTACAATCTCCTTAAATCCTGCATCCAGTACTTTCCTGATATTATCCTGAATATCATCAAAAGGCCTGCTTACAGCCCTGCCTCTTACCCGAGGCACAATACAAAAACTACAAAAATTATCACATCCATCCTGGATCTTTATCATTGCCCTGGTGTGAAATCCCTTGTCTGCAATTCCAAAACCAAATTTGTCTTTTTCAAAAGAAGAGGGGGATAATATTTCTCCATTGTAGTGTGCCTCAACCAGGCTGACAAGAGAACTTTTCTGATCATTCTGAACCAGGTAATTGATTCCTTTTTCATTTTCCAGGTCTTCTTTGAAGTGATCAGCCATGCAACCTGTAACCACAAGAATAGAGCCTTCTTTTTTTCTTTCTGCCTGGCGAATGATGTTTCTAGATTTATGATCACTCTGGTTGGTAACCGTGCAGGTATTTACAATATAAACATCGGCTTTCTCATTGAATTCAACAATTTTATATCCTTTACGGTCGAATTCTGAAGCCAGGGCATCAGTTTCAAACTGATTTAGCCTGCAACCAAGAGTTTTAAAAGCTACCTTCTTTCCCTGCATCTTATTTAATCTTGAGATCTGCAACTTCCACTAATTCACCCTGCACAGAGAATTCTGTTGCCGATACTATTTTTAAGCTTACAAACTTTCCTATCAAAGAAGTATCAATTGGCTGAAACCTTACATTGATCTTTCCTTCGGTGTATCCTGAAAGATATAGTTTCTTTCTGTCCAGTCCGGTAACCAGTACCTGGTAGGTTCGTCCAATCATTTTTTTTGTATGCGTCTGAGAACTCTTCTCCAGGTCTTTAGTAAGGATATGAAGCCTCTCTTTTTTTACCTGGTGGGGGATATCATCTTTCCAGCGTGAACTTACAGCTCCCGGTCGAGGGGAATAAATTGCAATATAGGCCATATTGTATTGAAACTCAGGAAAGCACAGGCGGGATTGTTCAAATTGTTGTTTTGTTTCTCCGGTAAAACCTACAATAATATCGGTGAATAAGGTCGCACCGGGAATCTTAAACCTTATATATTCCACAATCTCACGATATTTTTGCAGAGAATGTTTCCTGTTCATTCTTGCCAGGACTTCATCATCGCCTGATTGTAATGGTAGGTGAATTTGTTTTGCAAGGCATTCATATTCTGCAATTACATCTATTACTTCGTTGGTCATGTCCCTGGGATGGGGAGAGGTGAAGTAAACCCAGATTTTTTTTTGGGAAATATTCCCCAATTCCCCAATCATTCTCAATAGTTCAGGAAATGAAATTCCCTCATTTTTTTTATCCAGTCCATAAGAGTTTACATTTTGTCCAAGTAATGTTATTGACTTGCATCCATGGTTTATGAGACTTGATATTTCCTGCAGTATTTCTTCATGGGGTCTTGATACTTCTCTTCCCCTGGTATAAGGTACGGCACAAAAAGTACAAAACTTATCACATCCGTTCTGAATGGGCACAAAGGCTTCAAAAGGGGAGGAGTAGTTAGGTTGAATATGCCAGAAACCATCCATAATGCTGCGCTCATCCATGGATGTTTCATTATTCTGAATTTTATGAGTGACATCAATTTTCAAACTGTCTTCTGATTGGAGAAGTTCCAGCAGATTCGGAAATTCAGCAATCTTTTGATTTTTAGCTTCATCCCCTGTTGGGGCAAGATCACTTTCAGGGTTTACAGAATAGGGTGTCACAATGCCATATTGCCTGATAATATCGGGAAGCTCAGGCAATTCATCCATGGTAAAAACAAGATCAAAAAGCTTAAGGAATTTTATTTTGTCAGCAGGCAAAATACATCCTGAAACAAAGGTAATAAGGCTCCTCTTGTTTTTTATTCGGTTCCAGTGGCTGATCCTTGAGTATACTTTATCAATTGCCTTTTGACGTACTGAACAGGCCAGTATTCCAACAAGCTGGGCTTCATTTTCATGATCGGTCCAACGGAACCCCATTTTGTCCAAAACAGTCCTGACCCGTTCGCTATCGGACTTGTTCATCTGACATCCCAATGTGATAATATGATAAAACATAGATAAGCTCTCAATATTTCTTGATCCTGGCTGGAATTTGTTGCAAACCCAGGTTTGGAATTTCCTATTTATTTTTTTTCACTGGAAATCTATGAAAGATTTGCGATATCCTTTTAGGTATATTCCTTTCTGCTTCGAGAGGATTATCAGTCAAAGTTCCGGTTCCGGTTCCCTGCCAGACAAGAGTTTTTGATTCGCGATCATACAGGCTGATGATCAAAGTTCCACCCACCAAATTCTCGGTTCTGTAGCCATAAGGATTGCTATAACCACTCCAGTATCCGGTACTATAATGATTTCTATAACTTGAACCTGCTTTGTGACCTATTACAACATATATATCAGCAATTAAGTCGCCTTTGTTAGTTTGCTGCTTATACCCCCTGTCTTTTAATTCCTGAGCTAGATAATATTCAAGTACTTCCTTATCTGAACTATTGTACATAAAAGAATTTTGCTGATCATAGGGATAAATACTGAAGCTTTTGTAAAGCGTGAAATCGGTTTGTTTATCATACTCATGCCTTACTTTCATTGTGGAGCAAGAGAGGAAAATGACACTAATGATAAAAAGGAATAAAAAGTTTTTCATAATGGAAATCTAATTTGATGAGTTTTTTGAAGCATTGCGCACGATCAAACTTTAATGTTGAATAGTACAGAATGATTCAATGTTTGAAAATTCCCCCAAAAATAGATAAAAAACTTATACGGGAGGGAGCTGGAATTATAAAACCTCATTTAGATTAAGAATCAGTAGTTTTCATATGAACAATTGTCTTTCTTAAATCTCATAAAAATTACAGGAAATCTTGACATATGTTGTTAAGCATAAGCTCCGCTATTTCTTGCTGCGGCTCATAAAACACAGGACGCAAGTAAGATGCGACAGGCTGTGATATTCATCACAACGCACTGTGATTTATTTCACAGTAAAAAATTTCTGTTTCATATCACACTGATCTTTCTTTGAAATCTGAAACCAAAATTTAATTCAAAAATCATCATGGAAGAAAATAAAAAAATGACAATGGCCCTTTGTACAGGCAGTTTTGATAAACTGATTGTAGCAGGTATAATTTTGAGTGGAGCCGTAGCTGAGGATATGGATGTTGAGATATATGTTCTCTTATATGGTGCTTATGCTTTTAAGAAAGAAAATGGAGCTAAAATCGGTACTTCATCAGAGTACCCTGAGTTAAACAGGGAGCTTAAAAATTCTGTTGAGTCAATGAATATACCAACCTGGGTTGACTTTTTTACGACTGCCAAGGAGCTTGGTAATGTGAAATTTTATATATGTGGAACAGCTGGAAAGATTTGGGGAGGTGAAAAAGTTTCAGATTTCATTGATCTGGCAGATGATATTTGTGGAATAGGTGAATATGTCGACTCTGCACAAAATGCGGATGTTCATATGCTCATTTAGAAATATATTTACAGGAATCTAAATTTTAACAAGCAATCAAAAATTACTTATCACTAAAAACATTAAATCATGACAACAGAAGAATTACAGAACACTACAGCCGACAAGGTTGTTGATGCAAGAGGAACAGCATGTCCGGGACCACTATTGGCTGCAAAGAAAGCAATTGGTGAAATTAGTTCAGGCCAAATCATGGAAATATTGTCTGCCGATGAAGGTACAAGGAGAGATATTCCAAAGTGGGCAACAAAAAAGGGTCATGAATACCTCGGCACTGTTGAGGATTCAGGGTTTTTTAGAATTTTCATGAAAAAAGGTTAGAAAATGGATAAAGGAAATAACAGTGGAGTAAAGATCCTGGTATTTTCAACCGAGAAAATTTCAGATCCGGCCATTGACCTGGCCGGATTGTTAAAGATGCATTATCCTCCGGTGGTTTACACAATGATTGTACCTTGTTCAAGTGCAATTAAACCACGCTGGATCATGCATGCTTTTGAAAAAGGTTTCGATGGGGTGTTTATTGCTGCAGATGGAACTGATTGTCCGTTCAGCGAGAAATGCACTGAAAATACTTCTGAAATTGTAGCTCAAACACATACCATAATGAAAGAAAAGGGTATGGATGCAGCGAGGCTAAAAATGGCTGCAATCTGTTCTGTTTGTGCTGAACCTTTTGTAAAGCACATGAACACTTTTGTAAATTATTTCTCAAATTGATAAAAGCTACTATGCAAAACATGAATTATGATGTAATGGTCATAGGTGGGGGAATTGCAGGGGAAGAGGTTGCGATTAACCTGGCCAACCTGGGATATAAGATCATTATGGTTGAAAAGGATTATTCAATTGGTGGAAAGATGATCCATTTGAGTAAAGTTTTCCCAACACTTGATTGTGCCGCTTGTATAACCACACCTAAAGTGTCAGAAACGGCCAGACACGAGAATATTACCATATTTACTCATTCCGAGGTTAAAAATATTGAACGTATTTCGGATAAAGAATTCAATGCCGAATTGGTTCAACATCCTCGTTATGTTACAAATGACTGTACCGGTTGTTCTATATGTGAAGATAATTGTCCGGTGGTGGTTCGTGATGAATATCAATTCGACATGGTTGGAAGAAAAGCAGTTTTTATACCATTCAGCATTGCCAGTCCCAGGATAGCTGCTATAGATATTGAGAACTGTATCTTGTGTGGATTGTGTGAAAAAGTATGTCCTGCCGATTGTATTGATTTTACCCAGGAGGAGGAGGTCTCAGGCATTACAGTTAAATCGGTTGTGGTTGCAACAGGGTATAATCTTTTTGATGCCAGTCAAATTCAAAGGTTCGGCGGTGGCGAGTTTAAAAATGTGGTTACAGCCATGCAAATGGAACGTCAATTGGTCCCCACAAGGCCTTTTAATACTGTATTGCGTCCCAAAGATGGTAAGATGCCCGACAATATTGCTTATGTATTATGTGTTGGATCGAGGGATAAAACAGTCGGTAATCCTATCTGTTCCCAGGTATGTTGTATGTACTCTACAAAACAGGCTCAATTGTTAATGGGGGCTTTACCCATGGCTGATGTTACTATTTATTATATCAATATACGGGCATTTGGTAAAGGTTTTAATGAGTTTTACCAGCAAACCGGTGACATGGGGGTGGAATTTATTAAGGGAAAAGTAGGCCGGATTACTGAGAAGGAAGACGGAAATTTGATTGTGCGCTATGAGGATATTGAATCTGGTAAACTTAAGGAAGCAGAGCATGATCATGTGGTTCTTTCAGTAGGAATACTTGCCAATACTGATTACCAAAGTATGTTTAACAATAAGGCTGTTTTGGAGTCTGATCCATTTAATTATGTGAAGCAAACGCAAGAACTATGCTGTCCTCCAAAAACCAGTATTGAAGGGGTATTTGTTGCAGGAACAGCAGCAGGTCCTATGGATATACCCGATTCAATTTTATCAGCCGGGGCAGCATCGGCTGAAACTGCCAGTTATTTGAGGTCTGTAAAGAATTAAAAAGCTTTAATAATTTGTTCTGATCATTTAGAAACAAAAATACAATCGATGAAAAATAGAATAGGTGTTTATATCTGTCATTGTGGATCAAATATTTCGGATTATGTGGATGTAGAGCATGTACGGGAGCTTGCAGAAAAGGTAGAAGGAGTAATTTTGGCTAAAACTACCATGTTTGCCTGTGCAGATTCCACACAAAAAGAGATGATTGAAGATATTAAATCAGAGAAGCTCGATGCATTGGTAGTAGCTTCCTGTTCTCCAAAACTGCATTTAGAAACTTTTAGAAATGTAGCCCTCAGGGCTGGTTTAAACCCCTTTAATTACATACAGGTAAATATAAGGGAACAGGTGTCATGGGCACATTCCGATAAGCCACAAGAAGCTACCATAAAGGCACTTAAACTGGTTTATGCTTCCATTGCTACGGTAAAACATTCAAAGGCTCTGAAACCAATAAAAATTCCTTCGGTAAATACAGTGGTGGTGGTGGGAGCAGGTGTTGCAGGAATGAGAGCTGCAATTGACCTGGCTGATATGGGGTCTTATGTGTATATAATTGAAAAAGAGCATTTTGTTGGCGGTCGTGTATCACAATGGGATAATCTTTTTACAACCGGAGAAACAGGGAGAGAAGTTATCAGCAATATCTATAATAAGATAATGGCTTATGAAAACATTAAGTTGTTTACAGGAGCTCAAATTGTTTCAAAAGCCGGTAGTGTAGGTGATTTTAATATTAAAGTTGAAATAAAACCCAGGTATTTTAAACCTGGTGCTAAAGTTGACCCTGACAAGTTAGAAGAGGTGATTCAGGCCTGTCCTGTAGAAGTTGAAGATGATTTCAATTTCAATCTTACAAAACGTAAGGCAATTTACAGGAATTACCCCAGTGAATTTCCTGAAATCCCTGCAATTGATGCGGATCATTGCACAAAATGTGGAATTTGTGAGGAGAAATGTAACGATGTAGATTTCAGTATGAAGGCAGAAACTATTGAAATAAACGCTGGAGCAGTCCTGGTATCAACAGGTTTTGACCCATATGAACCCAATAAGGGAGAATTTGGCTATGCTGAAAATGACTTTGTTATTTCGCTTCAGCAGATGAAAAGACTAATAGAACTTAGTCCGGGAGAGCTTGTTTTTAAGGACAGGAAAATAAAGAAAATTGCTTATATCTATTGTGTTGGAAGCCGGCAGTCGGAAGGACCGAATAAGTATTGTTCACGCTACTGCTGTACTTCGGCAATTTATACTGCCTTGCTTTTAAAAGAAAAGTATCAGGGTATTAAAAATATTCATTTAAACAGAGGAATACGCACCTATGGAAAACAGGAGCTTCTATATAATGAGGCTTCTGAAAAAGGAGATGTATTTCTTCAGTTTGATGAAGGTACACCCCCGAAAGTGAGTGCTGAAAATGGGCAAATTAAGATTAAAGCTGAAGATATTCTTACCGCCGGAAGAGAAATTGAATTTTCGGTTGACCTGGTAGTCCTGGTTACAGGAATGGTTCCCAGAAAAGATAATTCAATAGCTAATATTTTCAAGGTTCCTATTGGAAGAGATAAGTTTTTCAATGAAATACATCCCAAACTCAGGCCAGTAGAAACCGTTATTGATGGCATACTTATTTCAGGTGCCTGCCAGGGACCAAAGAATATACCAGAATCTACAAACTCTGCTTTATCAGCAGCTGCAAAAGCAAATACGCTAATCAGTAAAGGGGATATTGAAATAGAGCCCAAACTGGCAGAAATAGATGAAGCAAGTTGTGAATGGTGCGATAAGTGCCAGGTAGTTTGCCCTTATAATGCTATCCTTAAGAAGGATGTGAATGGTAAAATGGTGGCTGAAGTAAATAAAGCTAACTGTAAAGGTTGTGGAATGTGTCTGCCTGTTTGTGAATCCAATTCCATTCAACTCATCGGCTATACAGATATAGAAATAGAAAGTTTTATCGATACCCTGGCCATGGATTGAAGTCTTTAAGTTTTGCCACTGACCATTAAGAAATTAATTTACATACACATGAAAACAATAGATATTATTAAGGAAAAAAGAGTTGTTTCTGACAAGCTTAAAGAGCATAGAAAGGAATGTGCACGACTTAAGAAATTGATTCTTAATGCCCTTAAAGAAGGAGAAAAGACTATACCCCAAATTGCGGAGGAAATAAAAGAACCCCTGGATATGGTAACCTACAGCCTGATGTCTGCCAGGAAATATGGAGATATTGAAACAGGAGAGATTGATGACATGGATGAATACTTTACTTATAAAATTGCTAAAAAGAAAAAATAATATGGCAACAGTAGATCTTGATTTTTCAACAGAACTAAAAAAATACGGGACGGAAAATTTTGAGGCCTGTTATAATTGTGGTACTTGTACGGCTGTATGTTCATTATCAACAGAAGACGACTCGTTCCCAAGAGAAATGGTGCGATTCAGTGTTTTAGGATTGGAAAGTGATATTGAGTCTTCATTAAAGCCATGGCTTTGTTATTATTGTGGAGAATGTAGCGACTCTTGTCCGAGAGAGGCAAATCCTGGAGAACTTATGATGGGCCTGAGAAGGTGGCTCACCGCAAAATATGACTGGACAGGTTTATCTGGTTTATTGTATAAATCATTGCCTTTAACGCTAATTGCCTTTGTTCTTATAATTATAGGTGTAATTGCTTTTACTGTTATTAAAGATTCCAGCAATGAAACATTAATGCACTATGGACATTTATTTGAGATAATAGCCATTGGATGTGTGTTTAGCCTAATATTACTTCCCAATATTATCCGTATGTGGTGGTTTACAATAATAAGGCCCAAAGTGAAAGTGTCATTAACATCTTATTTTAAAGGAATATGGGAATTATTGCTTCATATGTTTACGCAAAAACAATCATTAGGATGTGAAGATGATGACATGTTTCGTTGGTTTGAACACCTGATACTTGTATTTAGTTATTTAGCCCTGCTTTTTACTACTATTGTTCTTGATTGGTTTGGTACTGAAAACATGTTTATCATCATACTTGGATATGTTGAAAGTGTAATAATATTTGTTGTTACGTTTGATTTTGTAAGAAGCCGTATTAAAAAGAACAGGGAAGTTAATAAATTCTCACAGCCATCTGATTGGTTCTTTGTTATCTGGTTGTTTTTATTGGGGTTTACTTCTTTTATTGTTCGTGTTTTTGTTGATACGAACTTGCTAGAGAATAATTTTTGGATGTACTTATTTCATATTATTGTTCTTGCACAATGGGCACTGATAATAGTACCTTTT
>JAUVKW010000195.1 GCA_030596025.1 Bacteroidota bacterium
AAAATCCGGAAGAAATAATCAATCAGATAAAAAATATTTTAAACACAAGTAATCCAGATTAGTTTGGAGTAGTTTGAATCAAAACCACCTCCCACTGGCGAACTTATACTCTTCACTCCAAAATATTGTAATAGAAAAAATAGCAGATCTGCTCTCTCAAAATGCTTAACTAATTCGCCAGCGTACTCCTCCTTGAAAAAAGGAGGAGAATTTTAGATGCTATTAAACCTAGTCCAAAATTCCCCTCCTATTTTTTAGGAGGGGTGGCTCGAGTACCCGAGAGACGGGGTGGTATTATTAACAATCACCTCATTCCCTCTTCATCCCGATAAATAAACTTCTCAAATCCATCGGTATATTTTACCCGGAAGTCCCCTGAATCTCCGGAATACACAAAATAGGCCTCCAGCATTTCAATGCTGTTTACCAGTTTCAAGCTTTCCTCCAGTCCCATTATCATACATGCAGTGGCATATGCATCGGCATAAATACACTCTGCACTTACAATTGTTACACTCAACAGCCGGTCCATTACCGGATAACCCGTCCCCGGATCTATGGAATGCGAGTACTTCACTCCGTCTTTTATATAAAATTTCCGGTAGTTCCCCGAAGTTGCAAGCGACATATCATTCAGAATAAGTATCTCCTGGAGATCTGCTCCGGGAGCAAAGTTATTCTCATAAGGCTTATCAATTCCGACTCTCCATGAATTCCCATTCGATTTTCTGCCTCTCGCCCTGACTTCACCACCAATTTCCACAAGGTAATTATTAATACCATTTTCCTCAAGGAAGCAACCAACAACATCAACAGAATAACCCTGGGCAACAGCATTAACATCAAGCTTTATACCATCTGAATCTTTAACAAGAAAGCCATCAGAAATTCGCAGTTTGTTCATCCCCACAAATTGCATCAGGCTATCAATGGTCAGGCTGTCATTCCCTTGTCCATCCTCAGGTCCAAAGCCCCAGGCATTCACCAATGGGGCAACAGTTATATCAAAAATCCCTATAGTCGCTTCGTAAACTTCAAAAGAACATTCTAAAACCTCTACAAAATGGGCATCCAGCAATACGGATGAATCATTTCTGTTAATTCTTGAAATTATAGAATTGGTATCATAACTGGAAAGAGAAAGATCAAAATCTGCCAGAACAGAATCAATCTGAAACTTTGAAATACGGGGCAGGGGTTTAAGTATATTACCCTGCTCAAGCACAATATGATAAGTAGTTCCCTGGGTTTTGCCGTCAATAGTTTTCATCTTTGTGCAGGAGGAAAACAAGATAAACACTGATAGCAGGAAAAGGCTGATTTTCTTATAAAATACAATCCTCTTTTTCATAAAAACAGGTTTTAAAGAAGTATAAAAAATACATATTATACTTACTCAGTTCTAATTTAGGTGGCTAATCTTTTTTTGTAGATCGATCCTCCGGATCGATTAACGAACCTGGAGCTTCGTTTTACTTTAAAATACAACTACGTAGTAAACATCCAACTTAGACTAAAGGTTTTGGATGCTGGGTACTTCTTACTCATTTCTCATCTCTCATCGCTTATCCTCTTCTTCTATATTCCAAAATCATCAAAGGCAATCATTTCATCGGGAACACCAAGATCGTACAGCATTTTATTCACTGCATCGTTCATCATTGGTGGTCCGCACATGTAATATTCAATATCTTCAGGCTCCTCATGCTTGCTCAGATAGGTATCATAAATTACCTGGTGAATAAATCCAACCGGACCATCCCATTTGTCCTCTTCATTAGGTTCTGAAAGAGCAATATTAAAAGTAAAATTCGGGAATTTCTTTTCTATATCACGAAACTGTTCTTCATAAAAGATCTCTCTTTTTGAGCGTGCGCCATACCAATAAGTCACTTTTCTTCCTGTTTTTGCTGTATGGAATAAATGAAACAGATGTGATCTGAGTGGTGCCATCCCGGCTCCACCTCCAATATACATCATTTCACTATCGGTATCCTTAATAAAGAACTCTCCATAAGGACCCGAAACTACAACTTTATCCCCGGGTTTCAGACCGAAAATATAAGAAGAACAAATTCCGGGATTAACATTCATGAATGTCCCTTTGGCACGATCCCATGGTGGTGTGGCAATACGAATATTCAACATTACGATATTTCCCTCGGCAGGATGATTGGCCATTGAATAGGCACGATAAGTTTCTTCAGGATTTTTCATTTTCAGATCCCACATTTTAAACTGATCCCACTCATCCCTGTACTCATCCTCAATTTCCATATCCTTGAAATTAACTTCAGTTTTAGGCACATCAATCTGGACATAGCCACCTGACTTGAAATCCAATGTTTCACCCTCCGGCAATTTCACTACAAACTCCTTGATGAAAGTGGCCACATTGTGGTTAGATACCACTTCACACTCCCACTTTTTAATACCCATAATAGCTTCGGGCACCTGGATAGTAATATCTTCCCTGACTTTCACCTGGCAACCCAGACGAAAATTATTCTGTTGTTGTTTACGGGTAAAAAACCCTGTTTCTGTTGGAAGTATACTACCTCCCCCCTCCAGAATCTGGCAATCACACATTCCACAGGTTCCCTGTCCTCCACAGGCAGATGGTAAATAAATTTCATTCTGCCCCAGGACAGAAAGCACTGTCGACCCAGGGAATACTTCAAATTCCCTGTCGTTTATCTTTAATTTGACTGCTCCCTGAGGTATTAGTTTCTTCCTTGCATAAAGAAGAATGACCACAAGAAAAATGATCACAATTAGAAAAACTACAATACTGGTTAATACAATAGTAAGTGATGTGGATAAAAGAATCATTTTTACTTCGATTTAAATTTCCTTATAGTTTAATGCCCATGAAGCTCATAAAAGCAATGCCCATTAAGCCGGTAATAATAAAAGTTATACCCAGGCCCCTTAATGGAGCCGGAACATTGGAATAACGTATTTTCTCACGGATAGCAGCAATTCCAACAATTGCAAGGAAAAAGCCAAGTCCTGAACCAAGTCCAAAAGAAGTAGCCTCTGCAATATTTTGATATTCCCTTTGTTGCATAAACAGGGATCCGCCAAGGATAGCACAGTTCACTGCAATCAGGGGCAGAAAGATTCCAAGTGATATATACAGGGTAGGCGAGAATTTTTCAATTATCATCTCCACAAGTTGTACCATGGAAGCTATTACGGCAATAAACATGATAAAAGAAAGAAAGCTAAGATCTACATCCATAAAGCTCTCACTCACCCATACCAGGGCACCCTTTTTAAGCAAAAAATTATGAATCAGGTAATCGATTGGCACAGTGATACCCAGGACAAATATGACTGCAATGCCCAATCCAACTGAAGTTTTTACTGTTTTTGAGACAGCCAGGTAAGAACACATGCCCAGGAAGTAGGCAAACACCATGTTGTCAACAAAAATGGATTTAATAAATATGCTGATCAAATTTTCCATTGGGAAATTATTTATATTTCAAATTGCTTAATCTTCAATTAATTCTCTTTTCCGGCTCCTTTGAATCCAGATAATTATACCAACCACCATGAGAGCCATAGGTGGAAGGATCATCATTCCATTATTTTCATATCCAATGCTATACAAGCCGATTTTTTCAAATACCGGGAAGCCAAGTAACTCACCAGAACCAAACAATTCCCTGAAGAAGGCCACTATTACCAGTATCACACCATAGCCGGCAGAATTCCCAACACCATCCAGAAAGGCAGGCCAGGGTTTATTTATCATGGCAAAGGCTTCCAGTCTGCCCATAATAATGCAGTTGGTAATTATAAGTCCAACAAATACTGACAACTGCTTGCTTACCTCATAAGCATATGCCTTAAGTACCTGGTCAACCAGAATCACCATAGCTGCAATTACAGTCAGCTGAACAATAATTCTTATCCTCGGGGGGATATAATTCCTGAGCATGGATATTACCACATTCGACACAGAAAGAACCGCCAGTACAGAAAAGGACATAACAATGGCCGGTTCGAGTTTGGCTGTAATAGCCAGAGCTGAACAAATACCCAGCACCTGTACGGTAATTGGATTATCCTCATTCAGAGGATTGGTCAGCAGCTTCATGTTTTTCGAAGAAAATAAAGGCTCTCTGTCTTTCATAGTATAATTAATTCATTTGATTCTTAAAGTAGGCTTCATAAGGCTTCAAGCAGTCTTTCAGCATGTTCTCCAGTCCATTGGTTGTAAGGGTTGATCCGGTAATGCCGTCAACCTGGTTCAGGCTGGCCGGATCAGATTTTCCTTTTACAATATCAATGGAAGTAAACACACCATCTTCAGAAAATATCTTCTTCCCGTTGAACCGTTCCTGAAACCATGAGGTTGTAATCTCTGAGCCAAGTCCCGGAGTTTCCCCATCATGACCAAAGTTGGTACCAAAGATGGTAGTAAAATCATCATTCAGCGCAACATATCCATAGATAGGTCCCCACAGGCCGGCACCTCTGACCGGAATCACATATTCTTTTTTATCACCATCCAGTAATCCAACAAAAATGGGTAGATTTTTTTCTTCTTCAGACTTACGTACTTCATCTGTCATGTTTACAGCAAAAGCATCAACTCCTTCCCTGATCTCACCTTTGGAATTCACAACAAAGCTTTCTGTGATATATTTGTCAAAAAGAGATTCTGCATCTGAGACCACGCTTTCAATAGTTATGGAAGCAAGAATATTTCTCTTTTGCTCAATCTCGATATTCTTCTGCTGCAGTGGCTGAAGAAGCATGGCTGCAGAAGATAGTATGGCTGCCACCAGGATTACCATTACCGTAGAGAAAACAAAAATATAGGTATTGCTAAAACTTTTCACTAGTACGGGTATTAATTTGTATATAAATCGTTCAATTCAATTTCATAATAATTACTCGCTCTCTTTTGCATTGTCATTGCGAGCGAAGCGAAGCACTATCAATACGCTATGATAAAGCATTGTCATTGCGAGCGAAGCGAAGCAATCTGCATAACTTGTTTACAATGCAAGGCCAATAGATCTGCTACTTCTCTTTCTTTACCACAACAAATATATCCTCATTATCGCGTTCCTACTTCATCACTCCACTACTCCAATA
>JAUVKW010000072.1 GCA_030596025.1 Bacteroidota bacterium
ATTATTATTTCTCCTAAAAACAATTTTCAATTTAGTGATTTGGAAGGAAGACAAGCTGGCGGGGGTTTTAATTTTTGGTTTTTTTCATTATATGGATTTACTGATTCCACTCCAGATTACCCTACAAATTCAGTTTTTAACAAATACGCGGCTTTAAAGATTAGTATTGGTTTAGGTTTAGGTTTTTCGGTAACCCCAAATTCGAAAACAATATTTAGAGATGGGCTACCAAATTATTTTTCACCAAAAGAATATGATTATTATTGGCATTTACGTTGGTATTAAAATGAAATTTGGCATGATATCATTGTTTTTTATATTATTTGGGCTTCTGGGATGTGTTTATAGCCTATCTGCGATATATACGAAGATTCTATTAAAAAGAAATGGCTATAGAATAACATGGCTCATAACAGAACCTGTAGATTATATGAATTTATGGCGTCTGGCTGGTAAAGAAAAAAAACATATGCCATTGTTTATTATATATATATCATCAACAATACTTATGTTTCTTACACTATTTATTTTTGTATTTGTATATATGTGAAGTTTATAGTTGATTCAAATGATTATGAAAACTAAAAACATAGTACTTCTAATTGTATTAATCTTATTGTTCTGCGAATGTAGAAATACAAATAGCAACAAAAAGGATGAATTAGAAGAAGCAATAGCTAATACTAAAAAGTTTGAAGAAATTTTTGAAAACAAGTCTAAGATTATAAATACAAAGAATAGTACAGAGTTAGTAACTATAGCTTTGGACATTCAAACTCATATTGGCTGGCCTGTTTCAGTACAAGATACTCAAAGGTTGCTAGTTGCGATTGATTTTCTAAACCAAGCTCTCTATCTGGACTCTCTAAATAGAAGTGCTTATAATAGCAAAGTCAAAATATTAATGTCTATGCAACTTTGGAACAAATCTTTGGAAGTAATTGATGAATGGTTAAGCAAAGGGAAACCACTTTATTATGATTATATGCTTAAAGGGTTTGTCTATGAAACAATTGATTTAAATGATAGTTCTCTTGCCTCATTTCAGGAAGCTCTTAAATTATTTGAAGTTAGTGGATATGTGAAAGATGATGTGAAAAATCAGGTCCAAAAAGCAATAATAATTGCTTTCCTATATGGTGAGCAAAATGGAATTGAGGAAATAGATAATATTATTCAGAATACAGAAAGTACCTACGCTATTCAAGTAAAAGAATCAGTAATAACAAATTTTAATAAAAAAGAGTATGTAAATGAATATGTATTCAGAAAACCAACTGAATTACAATCAAATACGATAAGTGATGTTAATTAGAGTACTATTTTATTCAGTATTTACTGTAATTACTTGAGACTTTAACAAAAAGAAAACTACCATGAATCTAAGAGTTTATTTAATCATAATAATATTATCCAATGCAATAACTGAAGTAGGTTATGCACAAACTATTCAGTACTCATATGATGAAGCTGGAAACCGGGACACCCGTACTATTCAAGTTGGCGGACAAAAGAGTATGATAATCGATGGATCAAACTCAACATTTATAGAAGAACTACTAAAAGTTGAAGAAACCTTTAAAGCAATCCTTGGGGATATTGAAATCACAATTTACCCGAATCCCAACCAGGGACAAATGATAGTTCAGATTGATAATATGCCTAAAGATGTGAAGTCTTCAATTATAGTATATGATTTAGCCGGAAAAGCAATCTACAGAAAAGAGTACTTGACCGTCTATACTGATGTAGATATCACCGATTCACCTAACGGTACCTACGTATTGAAGATTATGGTTGGTAAAGAGACAAGTGAGTGGAAGGTGATAAAGAAATGACAACAAAAGAAACAAAACATATTTAAATCAATAATCATGAGAACAAAATTATCAATTTTACTCATCCTGATTACACCCTTTCTAAGCATTGGGCAAATAAAAGTTTTTGAGAATAACCATGTTGGTATTGGAACGGATAACACTGTTAGTCCATTTGCGGTATTCGGTGAAGGCTATACACATACGAAAAGTTATTTTTATAATTCCTCAAATTCTGTCTACTCGTATTCTTTATATTCAAAACAAGCTAAATCTTCAAGTTATGCTGGATACGGTACAGCAATTTTGGGATTAACGGAATCAGGACGTGGGTATTCCTGTGGAGTGAGAGGTTATTCTGTAACTTCCACACCATCCTCTGCAGGTCAAGGATTTGGTGTTTTTGGATATGCAACAAATGCAACTAGTGGGTATAACTACGGAGTTTATGGCTTATTAGGTGGAAGTAACTACGGAGCTGCAATATTTGGAGCAGTCCCTGGAAGATATCCAATATCTACTGGAGGTATGTTCGCAGGTTTTTTCAGAGGAAATGTTTATTGTGAAGATATGCTAGGCATTGGGACAAAATATCCTTCTTATGAATTAGATGTTGATGGTGATATCTCCTGCGAGATCATTTATTGCTATGAATTTATTGAGTACTCAGATATAAATCTAAAAGAAAACATTAGTGATCTTAATAGTAGCGTTGAGAAGATTAGGCTACTGCAACCGGTTGAATTTAATTATAAAGATCCAAATCTTTTAAGTGACGAACAGCAAACAGAAACCCAGGTTGCTGATACAGGGAGTGTAGCTGTACCTGTAAGAGAATATGATCCGGAAAAATTCAGCAGGAAACAATTTGGTTTTATGGCACAGGACGTGGAGAAAATTTTCCCTGAGATTGTTCACAACAATAAAGAAGGAATTAAAGGCATAAATTATATAGCCCTGATCCCAATATTGGTAAATGCCATAAAGGATCAGCAGGATGAAATAGAAGCACTAAAAAGAAAGATTGCTCTTATAGAAAAAGAAGCAGTTCGAGTTGATTAGGATTACAAAAGCTATTTGAAATTATTTTTCAGATTCCAGAATTCCATTTTGAAGGATAACCCGGCAAATTGTTAAAGAATCTAATATTATCAAGGACCATGAAATACTTAATTAGTCTTTTCAGCATATTAATAGGAGTTCTTATGTTTTCCTGCGAGACAGAAACGAATGATAATCCTGAAGAATCGAATCTGATCCTAAAGGAAGAAATAAATGGTCTGGTTCAAAAAGGTCCCTTCATTAACGGAACTTCAATTACTATTTCAGAATTAGATACTGCACTGATTCAAACAGGCAAAACCTTTAGTACTCAAATTCTTGATAATAAAGGAAGATTTGAGTTAAGGCAAATAGAATTAATATCTCAGTTCGTTGAGTTAAAAGCAGATGGCTTTTACTATAATGAAATTATTGGGGATGTTTCATCTGTTCAGTTAACACTATATGCTCTCTCAGATTTAAGCAATAAAAATACTCTTAATGTTAATATATTGTCTCACCTGGAAAAAAGCCGTATCAGGTACTTGGTTTCTCAAGGTGAAGAATTCAGTAATGCAAAAAAACAAGCGGAAGAAGAGATACTTTACATTTTCTTTATCAATAAACCTGATTTACCAGAATCTGAGATGTTAGATATTTCAAAAGATGGTGACGATAATGCGATTTTATTAGCAATCTCAATAATAATTCAAGGAGGTAGTACTGATGCAGAGCTTTCAGAGTTATTAGCAAATATAAGTACTGATATAAGGGAAGACGGGGAGTTAAATGACCCAAACCTATTCGAACAATTAACAGTGAACGCTCATCTGCTAAATCCTGGACAGATACGGGAAAACCTGACTTACAGATATGAAGACATGGGCGTTGAAGCTACGATATCTAATTTCGAGAAATATGTAGAGATTTTCAGGGATAGTACAGATTATGATTATCCAGGTTTGACTGAATATCCTGAATATGGTGAATATGGAGAGAATATTTTATATGCAGATAATACTGATTTTAAAACAAAGACACCGTATAGTATGGCGGCAAACCTGTCTGTTGGCACAGGTCTTAAGGTGATTTTGACAGGTGGTCTATGGGGCATTCAGATTTTACCTGTTGGTCCAAAAAACTGGACTAAATCACAGTATAATGTAAGCGATCAGTCTCAGGTCTTCACTTCAACAGAAACTGGAAAAGATTGTGATTTGAAAATGTTGTTTACTATTCCTCAGATTTCCAAAGGTGACACAATTGATCCTCCCCATGGTATCATTACAAAAGATACAATTTTAATTGAGTATTATGAGAACATGTCAGAAATGCCAACAAAGTCTAAAACGATTTATATTGAGGATAAAGACAATAAGTGAATGGAATAGTTTTACCCAGCACTTAATTTTTTTCCAGACTTCGACACTGGGTCACCCAAACTACCCTATCTAAACAAGTTATAGTCTCCGGTTCCTGTTTTATAATCTTATAAAGTCCTGGATCCTTTATACACCCTGGAAGCATTTAGAGGGACAATGGTCCCGGTATATCTAAGGGTAGCGGAACTGTTGCCTTTTACATTGGCAGTTGCATTCCCGCCAGAACTCACTGACATGTTCACAAAGATATTTCCAAAAGAGGACACAATCCTGAAATTGACAATAAAAGTTCCATTTTTGGCTTCTTTTATTTCAAAATCTTTAACATCACCTTCAACAGTAACACCACCTACACCGTTATAACCTACCGATTGACCATTTCCGAACTGAAATGCCCCTTTGTCACCATCAACACCAACAAAGTTCAGATTTGATTGAACTACTATTCTCTGACCTCCTTTATCTGCTAAAAATTCTGCTTCAAGTACAAATTGTCGTGTTTCGAGACTTACCAGCATAATAGCAGCAGCTTCGGCTTGTTGCTTTGCTTTTTCTTCTTTCTTAGCCTCTTTCGCAGCTTTTTTCTGCTCTTTTTTACTTTCCTGAGCAAAGGCAGGTGCAATTAGTAATATGGAAAGTAGAATAGTTATAATTTTTTTCATGAGTTAATAATTTAGTTTTCACAAATATAGAACATTAATTTAAATCGAATTGAAATAAGCTTATCTCAAGGATTATGCCAAAACCCTGATTTTAAGGTTACTTAAGAATTTGATTTTTTTCAAATGAAAAACGTAAAGTATAGCTAAGTTTTATAGGGAAAACTTCGGGCATAGGTATTTGCTTTATGGAGATAAAACTACTACCGGCTCACTCAGCTTCCTGTTGTCGGGTAATTTTACCTCAATAACATAGGTTCCGGCATTGTTGAAAGTTATTTCAACAAGAGCTCCATCCAGCAATACAAGCATCTCAGGACAATCAAGGTCTTTTGATTCAGTTTTCTTACCCCAAACTTCCATTATGATGGTAGTGTCAATTTGCTCAAATTCAAGACTTGAAAATTCATAGCATCCAGTGTGGCCTATGGTACCATATAATTCCACATTTAGTGTTTCCGACAAAAGTATGGTGTCGGCCATAACAATACTGTCTACTTCAATAAGGAATTTTGTTACGGTTTCTTTATTACAATTACTGAAACTAATGATTGAGATAATGCCCAAAATAAGAGGAATGAAAATTTTTGTTTTCATGTATCTATAATTTATTTTATTTTAATTTCTTCTGAGATGAGATTTAAAGATACTCTTTCTTTCAGGAAAATCAATGAATTGCTGCGATCTTCGGGGAGTAAACTAAAATATTATGTAATTTTGCAGCTTACTTAATTTGGGTTTACAATGCACAGACAAAACTTCAGTCCCGGGATTACAATATTGTTGGTGATTTTCATTTTGAGTTTCCCCCATTTGGGTAAAAGTCAGAAATTATATAATAAACTGGAAGAATATTGTATTCCTTTGCCATCAGAATTTGATAAGATCAAGGATGAAAGAAAGGAAAATCTGAATATCCTGGGAGAATATATCCTTTCTAATTCCCCCGGGAAATCTGGGATATCCCTTTTGTTTATTTGCGATAAAAACTCCAGAAGAAGCCAGTTTGCCCAGATTTGGGCTCAAACAGCTGCTTATTTTTACAAAATTGACAATCTTAAGGCATACTCAGGTGGCTTAAGTGAAACAGCAATTAATTATCGTATCATGGAATCCCTGAAGAGGGCAGGCTTCACAGTTACAGCTGCAGAAGCTTATTCACAGAACCCCTTCTATCTATTAAGTGTTGGGCGAAAATATCCGGATATTTTAATTTTTTCCAAGAAATATGATTACTGGAATAATCCGAGCACGCAATTTGCTACAATTTATTGCAGCAAGAGTGAAGAATTCAATCATTTGGAAATTTTAGGCTCTGAGCAAATTATTGAACTTCCATATGAAGATGTGGAAATCTTTGATAATTCTTTTGGAGGGGCTGAGAAGAATGACCAGGTTTGCAGGGAAATTGCCAGGGAAATGTTCTTCGTTATGGATTATGTAAGAAGAGAAATGAAGAAAAGAAAATAAGATATTTAATTATATATTATGAAAAACAGAATTAGTAAAATTGCTCTGATCATATTTAGCTTATTTATACCTGTTTTATCCAATGGACAGGAAACAGACCTTGATTTTCTCAAACTGGATAATTATGTAAAGTATCATAATCATGAAGCATCCAATACCATCGATTCATACAATCAAATTGATGGGACACCCTATTTACATGAAGAATTTTCACAAGGAAAGGTAACTACAAAAGACAGCAAAGCTTACCAGGGCTTGTTCAGGTATGATATATATGCTGATAATATGGAGTTTGAGTCTTTGGGTTTTGTTTTTATTATCAAGGATCCATGGACAATTGAAACAATGATTCTTGGATCACACACTTTTGTGTATATTCCTCAATTGGATGAGACATCCGGCAGAGGGGCATACTATGAGCTTATTTTGCCGGGGAAATGCCGCTTATTGCAGAATAGAAAAGTGGTCTTAAATGAGCCTCAGAAAGCTAAACCCTATGTAGATGCAAAACCAGCATCTTTTTCAAAGGGAAAAGATGTGTATTACTTACAAATTGAGAATCAATCTCTCCAAAAAATTACTGGCAAAAAGAGCCTTATTGAAGCACTTGAGGATCATGGCCCTGCAATTAAAGCATATCTTAAGCAAAATAGTTTATCATCCAAGAAGCTCGCTGACCTGATAGATTTGATAAATTACTATAATCGTCTTTAATGGGAAGAGTGTCTTTAATAGTGTTAAAACACTGCCTGATATTGAAAGAAATGAAAAGCATACTTTTAAAAACAAGTCTAATTTTCCTTAGCCAAGTTATGCCTGTATTATCATATGGACAGGGAATCGATATAGATTTGCTAAAGCTGGATGATTATGTAAAATTTCACAGTCATGAAGCATCCAATACAATAAATTCTTATCATCAAATTGAAGGGACACCTTATTTGTATGAAGAATTCAAGGAAGGTGTGGTCACTACCAAGGATAGTACTTCCTTCCAGGGCTCCTTTAGGTATGATATATTTGCCGACAAAATGGAGTTTAAATCCCTAAACTTTGTTTTCACTCTTAAGGATCCATGGACGATTGAAACACTGGTAATTGGATCACATACTTTTGTTTATGTTCCTCCATTTGATGAGACCTCCAGGAGAGGAGCATACTATGAACTTATTCTGCCGGGGAAATGCCGTTTACTGGAGAAAAGGAAAGTGGCTTTAAATAAGCCTCAACCACCAATGGCCTACGCAAAGGCAAAACCCGCCTCCTTTTCTGATCGAAAAAGTGATTACTATTTACAAATAGGAAACCAAACTCCAAAAAAAATCACTCGAAAGAAGGACCTTATTAAAGCATTTGAGGACCAGGGCCAGGTAATTTCATTTTATATGAAGCAAAAAAAGATGTCACCTAAAAAGGCTGTCGACCTGATAGAATTGGTCAATTATTATAATAGTCTTTAGATGAAGAATGGCTTTTATTAATTATCGGGTTTCTTTCTTTTATTTTAAGTTTGCATTCGTATAGTAAATGTTCTAATTACCAACTGTTTATTAAGACCTCAAGCCAGATAAAAGATTATTGTTATACTTAAATTGAAACATGAGAATAAAAACAATATATGAGAATTTTATAGCTAAGATCTTTGTGTTTCTTGTTCTTGTTATGGTTTGCCTGTCATGTAACATCAATCGTCCCTGTGATGAGCAGGTTCGTTTTCCGGTAAATACGGGTTTTTATTATATCACTGATGAGGAAGTGAAAGATACTATTCTGGAAGATATTACTGTATTTGGAATTGGCAGAGAGGATAGTTTGCTTTACGACCAGGATACTACAAATGCCATAAACTTCAGGCTTTCTCCTTATGTTGACATAACAGAAATCGTTATTGTATATGGGCCTTTGTATGATACCCTGACTTTTAATTATTCGAGAGAATTACGCATGATATCTCCAGAATGTGGATTTGCATTCTTATTTGATATTAAAGAACTTAATAATACATCAAACTTTATCGATTCTGTATCACTTATTGATCCAAAACTAGAGGGAATTGAAACAGAGCATCTACAAATATTTGTTTATTAGTATTCTGGCAGGAATATCTGTGTCCGTTTATGCGCAGGTTGATACAACAAGATCGGTCAGGGGAATCCTGTTGGGTTTGGATCTGTCGAGGTTTGTTGTAACTGCGTTAGAACCTGTGCATAACAACTTTGAGCTTTCCCTGGGATTCTCTGTGACAGAAAATATTCAATTGCATGCTGAGGGAGGATATCTGAATGTTGATTTTAGCGATGATGAGTATACCTATAAACAAAGTGGGTCGTATTACCGGTTTGGTGCAGAGTATAATCTGTTAAAAAGACAGCCTGGTGAACTGGATCAAATATATGTTGGGCTGATGTATGGATATTCACCTTATACCCATGAGGCAGAGAATATCACTATTTCTGATGGGTACTGGGGCACAGGAGAGGGAAGTTTGCCTCTTACCCGAAATACCGCACATTGGATAGAAATAAAAGGGGGCCTCCGTGTTGAGCTCTGGAAAAACTTGTTTGTGGGCTATGCATTGAGACTACGAATATTTATGGCCGGGAAAACAGATCCTAAATTGGATCCTTATCTTATTCCAGGTTTTGGTAAAGCAGAAAAGACAAGTACAATAGGAATGAGCTATTCAATATTTTACAGGATTCCTTTAGGAGATAAGAAGAGGTGAGGCAAAAGGCATAGGGCAAAAGGCATAGGGCAAAAAGCACAGGGCTAAGGGCTAAGGGCGCAGGGCAAGAGGGGGCGAAAGAGAAAAAAGAGGTGAGTGATCCGCCTTCACTAAAGTTTCGGCGGACAAGTGAGTGAAGAGTGAAGAAAGACAAGAGTAAATAATGTCAAAGGTCAGATGTCAAAGGTATAATGTCAAATGTTGAGACCTCTATTGTTTACATGACACATCTGACATGAAATATTAAAAGATGTTCACACTATTGTGGTATAAATTATTTTAAACCTGCAGACATATATCAGGAAAAAACAACATAATACTTATATTAGCTTCATGAAATATTTTTTTACAATATTAGTAATCTGTACATTATTGATGCGTCCTTTAAGTGCGCAGGAAATAAGCTTTGGTGCAGTTGCAGGTCCTAATTTTTCAACTTTTACTTTTTCTTCTGAAACATATGGTGCTCAGTTCAGGATAGCATTTCATGCAGGCCTGGTGATGAAGCTTGAGCTATCTGAAAAATGGGCTATTCGTCCCGAGTTTCAATATTCACAACAGGGAATAACCCTGCGCGATGGGGATTTGAAAATTAAGAAAAACAATGATTACTTCTCAATTCCCATGCTCTTACAATACTCTCCAAATGAAAACATTTCTATTCTTTTTGGTCCTGGGATAGGAATATTGCTAAAAGCCGTTGAAATCAATGAATATCCAGGATATGATGATGAAGTTGAAGTTGACGTAATGGCTGAATACAATAAGGTGGATATTGGGCTTAACCTGGGTTTCGATTATCACTTTAATACTCATTTTAGCATGGGTATAAGATATTATATGGGCATTATGAATGCAAATATTCCGTATAAATACACAAATGCACATTTTTCAATTCCGGTAACATACATGTTTTAGCCGGAACCATGACAGGCAAGGACACTATTCCAATCCCACATGCCATAATATATGTATTCCTTTAATCCTAAGAATCACAGGCTATTATAGAAAGCATAAGCTTTTTGATAGGGTATCTTTCTTTTCATGTGTATTACTGGTGAAAGCAATTCATAAAAAAGCTTTACTAAAAATGAAATTTCTTAAACCATTAAATTACATTATCATGAAAAAGTACAGATTAATTACATGGACAATTCTTTTATTTAGTGCCTTATTCTTTTCAGCTTGTGAAAAAGATGTAGGACCGGGTATTGACAAGCAGGATATTCTTCCGGAAAATTTCAAGGTAGATATTCCTGATGCTCTCAGTTACCAGAAATCACTGTTAAAGGGAGCTATGATTGACACATTGAAGGGAAATGATGTTTATGGTCATTTGGGTACCTTTATCTGGGTTGGTGAGTCAGCTGCGGATATTGTTGAAGACATAATTCGCTCTATTCGCCATTATCACATTAACCGGCCTATGAGTTTCTCTTTTGTAAGTGATGACGATGGACGCATTAAGAATGCTACAATTATTGCAGGATCTTCCTTTGATAGGATTAATTGGGAATTTGAAATGACAATTACCGATTCTGAATCAGAAGGAAATGAAGATGGTGGTAAAGCAATACAGATCTTTTGGAATCGTTTACCAATGAAAGGCATAGCCCTCTTAAAGCCCTACAATATTGACAGGGATGAGAATGCCGAACATCTTGATGCTATGTTCAGGATTGATTACAGTGAAGCAGGAGAGCATGGATATGATGCAGAAATGCTGGTTTATGTATGCGATCTTGATGTGGCTGATCCACTTGAGGATCCATATTCCATGAGTAGCTTGAAAATGTTTGCCGGCAGAAAGGGAAACACAATTGATGTTTACGGAAACTCCGATCATCCCAATGCAGTTCTGATTGCCGGAAATGCAGGATTTACATGGTCGTTTGTAGCATCAGGTAATAACAATACAGATCTTGGCGTTGCCGAGGTTGGACTACCTCCAAGTAATCTTGATGAGCCAGGCCGTAACATTCTTCTTGGATATTATGCCATCAAAAAGGTTATTACCCGTGAACTATATGAAGTATGGCCTGATATAGACCAGGAAAGTATTGATGCCTATTTGTACAATGCTTCGGCTCCGGGATACTTTGATTCTTATGGATTTGTTTCAGGTGGCACTGCACCCGGTGCAGGATACCAGGCTCTTGAAGCGCGACTGGATTATCTTAGCCCCTATAATCCAAAAGATATAACCAATCTGGATATTCAATTCAAGGAATAATTTGCACTGACTAAATTTGAAAGAGGCCTTTTTACAGGGCCTCTTTTTTTACAACTCTCATTTTGAATCGCATTTAGAATTAGGTATACTGGACGAAATTCAATAAATTTATTCGTGAAACTCAAATTTCAAAAACATAGTGAACCGGAGCGAAGCGGAGCTCAACAAAGTTAATTGAAGTTTGCAAGTTGAACGAATCCCGATAGCGCAGCGTATCGGGATAAATGAGTTTAATACTTCGATGCTTGCATCGAATAAAATTATTTTGATACTTCAACAGCTATGCTGCGAGGTAGATCATTATCTAGAGGTAGTATTTTATCAAATATTTAAAAATTGATTTAATGAATAGAAGAGCAACCGGGTTTTATAGAATGATCATTCTTGCAATTATTTTAATTGCTTTAGTTATATCCTGTAATAAGGAAGAGGATAAAATACAATGGGAAAGGGGAGATATAGTTGAGGCATCTTATTTACTTCAGTATCCGGCGTCTAAAATTGCGACATTTGTTCAGGCTATGGGTGGACAATCAAACCTGGAGCCTGAGTATGATGTTGAAATTACAAAATTGGTTTATATTACTATTGATCCTGATGGATTCCTTGTAAAAGCATCCGGGACTATTATGATTCCTATTGGCACAAATAATCTTCCGCTTTTAAGTTTTCACCATGGTACAGAAACAAAAAGGGATCTTGTGGTCTCCTCAAGCCTGTTTATTGGGGAGGGAATTGCAAGTATGGCAATGGCATCCCTGGGGTTTGCAACTTGCATACCCGATTATCTTGGACTGGGAGAGTCTTTTCTTTTACATCCATATCTGTACGCCTCTTCTTCTGCAGATGTAAGTATCGATCTGCTTCGGGCTGCCAGGACTTTTTGCCAGGATAAGGGAGTTGAACTGAATAATGATCTCTATCTGGGGGGATACTCTGAAGGAGGATATGTAACTATGTCCGTTCATAGAGAAATAGAGACAAATCATCTGGATGAGTTTACTGTTACAGCTTCTGCTCCACTGGCTGGACCATATGATCTGGAGGGTACCATAAACTATATTATTTCGCAGGAAGAGTATGACCAGCCAACTTTTATTGCCTATTTTATAACAGCCTACAACAAAATATATGGATGGAATCGCCTTAGTAGTATATTCAATGCTCCCTATGCCGGCATAATGACTACTCTGTTTGATGGAAATCACACAAAAGAGGAAATCAGAGAAGAATTACCAGCTACTATCTCAGATTTAATAATGGAATCGTTCCGAACTGCTTATCTTGCCGGTGAAGAGGATGAATTTGAGCAGGCTGTGAGCGAGAATAGTTTATTAAACTGGACTCCTGTTGCCCCCATTAGAATGTTTCATAGCAATGGCGATGAGATAGTACCTTACCAAAATTCAACAACAGCCCTGGCATATTTCCAAAACCAGGGAGTAAACAATATTGAACTGATAAGCCTGGATAGTCTCAATCATGTAGATGCTGCTGTACCGGCTATCATTGGAATGATAGAATGGTTTGATTCGTTAAGGATCAACAAATAAAGATAAAAGTAAAAAGATAAAAGTATAAGACATAGTGAATGTAAGAATGTCCCGAAAATCTTTCGGCAAAGCCGAATTAGATTCTCGAGGATCCTCGAAAAATTACAAAAATCAAAGATTTTCTATTTTTCGGGAGAATACTGGAATGTGGGAATATTGGAAAATCACAAATTTTAAATTCCAAAGAGCAAACAACACTCAACACTCAACACTCAACACTCAAAACTCCCTTAGGCCTACATTCCCAGGATTTCTCTTCCTTCTTCGGTCATTTGTTCAGGTGACCATGGAGGGTCCCAGACAAGTTGTACATTGAATTTGAGATCTTGCATGTTTGCCTTTAACACTTCATTGACATTCAGGATTATGGCGTCACCCAAGGGGCATGCAGGTGTGGATAAGGTCATGTCAACATCAACACTGCTTTCACCATCATATTCAATCCGGTAAATCAGACCAAGGTCAACAATATTAACTTCAACTTCAGGGTCCATTACTGTTTTGAGGTGCTGCCTGATCTCTCCCTCAATTTTTAATATTTCTTCAGAACTCTTCATCTATTTTAAATCTTTTGGTTTGTGTAAGAACATCATTGAAACATTCCAGACATAAGACAGGGTACAAAGAAGCAAAAAAATGCTGCCAATAAGCAATATTAGCTTGTTAGATATGAGGATTCCCGCGCTTAGTAAAACTATCGCAGGAACGTAGGTCCAGAATTGAAAAGATGCCATTTTTTCTGAATAAAGTTCTCTCGGCATGATTGTTTTTTCCTTACCAATACGGTCTTTATATTTGTCCAGCCATATTATAAAGGGAAGGGTCTTGTAGATTTGCCCGAGGATCATGGAGCCGATAAAACCCATTATAAATACAAAACCATATAGTAAAGATATACGATTTAACAATTGCATACTATTAGGAAACCTCAGGGCGGCCATAAGTCCTAAAACTATCGGTGCAAGAAACAATAGTATGGAGAGTACTGAAAACTTCATTCCTATGTCCAGTTTTTTTCTCATTCTCTTTTTATAGGAATCATAAACAAATGAAATGAATGAGAGTATTCCTCCTGAAATGATCAGACCATATAAGGGTATTAATTTACTGCCACCTGTAAACCACCAGTCCAGGCTTAAGGCCAGGAGGCCAATATTTACAAGAAAATATGCAAGAATCATTTTCTTTTTATTCAATTTATGGGAAATAAAAAACATTGGCAGAAGCAGTGAGCCAACACCCATGATCAATAGTATAAACCAACCAGCCATTCCCAGGTGGGCATGTATTTTTAAATAGTGCAGGTGTATCTGGTCAAAAAAGTTAAAACGGTAATTGAATACTATCAATGTACCTAATAAACCGGTAAGAAAAAGCCAGATTGAAGCTGTACCAATAAACCAGGTCTGTATCTCTTTTTTATCAGCTTTAATACTTGTAATAGTAATGTTCAGAGAAAAGAGCATAAAACCAAGTAACACAATAATTGAGGCAATTGGCATCAGAAGCTCATAAGAAAACAGCCATAATGATATTGCGAAAAAAGTAATGCCAATCGCTAATATCCAAAAGTTTATCCGCGCCAGTGTCTCCGAAAAAAGGGCAGCTTCCATAATTACCGGAATGAGCTGGTAGAGTGCTCCGAAAATGATCATTGTGGCCCAGCCGAGTACAGCCACATGTGTTATAGCCAGTAAGGATGGTTGAAAATAATGACCTGCAAGTGAATCGGATGATATTACCAGCATTATGGCTAAAACAAGGAAAGAAACTGTGGAATAGATAAAATGAGGTATTACCACGTTTTGTGAAGGAGCCAGGTCAGTTTTTAGTCCGTCCATTATTTTTTATTGTAAATAAGTAGTTTAATATAGTTAGAATCTATTTCATGGGCCATTGCTTCAAATGACCTTTTTTCCAGTTGAGGCAAGAGGTATTGCGGGACTTTCTTATGGTCGACATATAAAGCTGAGTCTTCAGTGATTAATTCTATTTCTTCAAGTATCCTAACCATAGGTTCGGGCATTTCCAGATGGCGAACATCAATTTTCTTAATAGATTCAAATTCATTTACCCTGGTCTCAAATGCATCAAGATCAACAATCCTTATTGTTTTCGGCTCATTATCTGTACAATCTATCTTGGATTCTTTTTTCCAAAAGTATGTATGTATCTCATCTTCCGCAAGTTTTTCCACTTTACTTGAAAATCCTCTTTCACCAAGCAAATGAATAATAGGGAGCGGTTCGAATTTGTTTATTACGAGCATAAATTCGTCAAGGTCAAGCCTCTGGCTTGAGGAGATTATTCTTTTTATTGGGTCTTTTCCTTTTTCAATCTGCCTTCTTACATCAAGTGTGATGCTGATCTTATCTTTCGGTATGCTGAAGCTTTTATCTTTAGAATTATCCTTGTCTGGAGATGTATCCTTTGAGATGATATCTTCAACTTCAAAGCCGATCTCAGATAATTTGCTTATTATTTCCTCTGGTAATACTCCCCCAATTGATGCGGCTTCCTTAATGCTAACCCGTGAACCCAGTGTTTTACGTAAGAAAGGATTTTTTAATTTCCTGAAGTGTTTATTTACTGAAGCTATTACTTCAATTGCTTCTTTATTTTCTTTAAGGATCTCTGAAATTTTTGTATCTGGT
>JAUVKW010000034.1 GCA_030596025.1 Bacteroidota bacterium
GATACCAAAAACAAAGTTAGTCTTAAGGGAAAAAGAGATAGTAAAATATTAGGTGGATTTATTCTGCAGGTGGATGATAAACAAGTTGATGCAAGTGTGAAAACACAGTTGGTTAAAATAAAAAAGGAATTGATCCTAAAAGGTGTTACGGCAAATTAGAAGAAATAGAATTTAATAAAATAGTATAAAAACATGGGTAATATTAAACCATCAGAAGTTTCAGAAATACTCAGGAAACAATTAGAGGGGCTTACCATCGATATAGAAATGGAGGAAGTTGGTACCGTATTACAGGTGGGGGATGGTATTGCAAGAGTTTATGGATTGAACAATGTTCAGGCCAATGAATTGGTTGAATTTTCAAATGGCGTGGAAGGACTTGTTCAAAATCTGGAAGAAGATAATGTGGGAGTAGTTTTGCTGGGTTCATCAGAAGGCATTAAAGAAGGTGATATCGTAAAGCGTACGAAAAGAATTTCTTCAATTTTTGTAGGAGAAGGATACCTGGGAAGAGTAATAGATCCATTAGGGAATCCTGTGGATGGAAAAGGAGAAATTACCGGGGAGAAATATGAAATGCCTTTTGAACGAAAAGCCCCTGGGGTTATTTTCAGACAGCCGGTAAATGAACCCGTTCAGACCGGGATAAAAGCCATTGATGCCATGATCCCAATTGGCAGGGGACAACGGGAACTGATAATTGGTGACAGGCAAACAGGAAAAACAGCTATTGCCATTGATACTATTATTAATCAGAAGGAAAATTATAAAGATGGCAATCCTGTATATTGTATTTATGTTGCAATAGGTCAGAAAGGTTCTACAGTAGCAAATATTGCCAAAATCCTGGAAGACCACGGAGCACTTCCCTATACTGTTATTGTTATTGCAACCGCCTCCGATCCGGCAGCATTACAGTATTATGCCCCCTTCAGTGGATGTGCAATTGGAGAATTTTTCAGGGATACCGGAAGACACGCATTGATTATTTATGATGACCTTTCAAAGCAGGCAGTTTCTTATCGTGAGGTGTCTTTATTATTAAGACGACCACCGGGACGTGAAGCATATCCGGGAGATGTATTTTACCTGCATTCACGCCTGCTGGAAAGAGCTGCAAAAATCATTGAATCGGATGAAGTTGCCAGGAAAATGAATGATATTCCTCCTTCAATTAAAAAAATGGTAAAAGGAGGTGGTTCGCTAACTGCTCTTCCCATTATTGAAACCCAGGCAGCCGATGTATCGGCTTATATTCCAACTAATGTTATTTCCATTACCGATGGTCAGATTTTTCTTGAAACAGATTTATTTAATTCAGGAGTTAAACCTGCTGTAAACGTGGGTATATCAGTATCCAGGGTGGGAGGAAATGCCCAGATAAAATCAATGAAAAAAGTTGCCGGTACCTTAAAACTTGACCAGGCACAATATCGTGAACTTGAGGCCTTTACTAAATTTGGTTCAGACCTGGATGCCACCACAATGGCAATTCTTAATAAAGGATCAAAAAATGTTGAAATGTTGAAACAGGGACAATACAATCCTGTGCCGGTGGAAAAACAAATTGCCATTATTTATGCAGGTACAAAAGGACTACTAAAAGATGTCCCGGTGCACAAAGTACAGGAGTTTGAGTCTGAATATCTTGAATACCTGGAAGTTAAACACAAAGATGTTTTAAGTAGCTTAAAAGAAGGAAAATTAACAGAGAAGTCAGAAAAGGTATTAAGAGAAACCGCTCTTGAAATAGCATCCAAATTTAAAGAGGATTAAGCGTAAATGGCAAACTTAAAAGAAATACGAATACGGATTGCTTCGGTGAAATCAACACGTAAAATTACATCAGCAATGAAAATGGTTGCTGCTGCAAGGTTGAGGAAATCGCAGGATAAAATTATCCGTATGCGGCCTTATGCAAACAAACTCGACGATATAATTTTAAGTCTCCAGCAAAGCCTTGAAGGAGAAATTGAGCATCCACTTACTCAAGACCGGGAACCACACAAAGTCTTAATTGTAGTCCTTACCTCGAATCGTGGTTTGTGTGGTGCATTTAATTCAAATGCAGTTAAAATGGCAATGAATTTGGCACATACCAAATATCAAAAACAACTGGAAAAGGGAGAGCTTTCTTTTTTCTCTATTGGGAAAAAAGGTGCCGAGCAACTAAGCATAAGGGGATATACTATCGAGGGAGAAAATCATGAGCTTCTAAATGGCCAGAGTTTTGAAGAAATCTCAGAGTTTGCAAACGAGCTGATGAATTATTTTGTAAATAATGAGTTTGACAGGATTGAATTTGTTTATAATCAATTTAAAAATGCTGCAGTGCAAAAGCTTATAAGCGAAAGTTTTCTTCCCCTGAAACTTGAAAATGATGATTCTGATAAGAAGAAGTTTGTTGATTATATCTATGAACCTGCTCCCAGCTCTTTAATAATAAATCTGGTTCCCAAGTCGCTGAAGATAAAAGTATTTAAAAGCATTCTTGATTCTATTGCATCAGAACATGGTGCAAGAATGACTGCAATGCATCAGGCTACTGACAATGCAAACGATTTAATCCAGGAGCTAACATTGCATTATAATAAAGCAAGGCAGGCTGCAATCACAAAAGAAATTTTAGATATCGTTGGAGGAGCAGAAGCTCTGAAATAACTGGTGTTTTAATAAAATAATATCTAACCCGATAATATTTCTTTAAGATGTATTCACTGGAAGAGTTAAAACACTTTATTCATCAAGCTGCTAAAGATCTTGAAGTTTCAAGAGAACCCAAAGAACTATACCAACCAATTCAGTATGTTTTTCAAACAGGGGGTAAAAGGTTAAGACCTGTTCTTTCCCTTATGGCCTGTAATCTGTTTAACGACCAGGTTGATCAGGCAGTCATGCCCGCCCTTGGCCTTGAAGTTTTTCACAATTTCACTCTGCTTCATGATGATATTATGGATGGAGCAATTTTGCGTAGAAACCAGACTACCGTTCATGAAAAATGGGATCAGAATATTGCTATTTTATCAGGAGATGTAATGGCAATAATGGCTTATGAATACATTACCGATTGTCCCGTAGATATACTTCCTGAAGTAATCAGAATATTTAATATTACAGCCAGGAGCGTTTGTGAAGGACAACAATATGACATGAATTTTGAAAAACAACTTAATGTTTCAACAGAGGATTATCTGCTAATGATTGAAAAGAAAACATCTGTATTACTTGCAGCTTGCCTGCAAATCGGGGCACTGATTGGTGGTGCTCCAAAACCGGATGCAGAGCAATTATATGATTTTGGATTAAACCTTGGAATGGCTTTTCAATTACAGGATGATATCCTGGATAGTTTTGGTAATCCTGAACTTTTTGGTAAAGAAATTGGCGGAGACATAAAATCCAATAAAAAAACCTGGCTCCTTATCAAAGCCCTTGAGATGGCTAATCCCGGTGATAAGAAAGAACTGGTAAAGCTTCTGGCTGGCACGAACCGGGATGATGATGGGAAAGTAGACAAGATCTTATCTCTCTATAACAAACTGGGAATTAAAGAACTGGCAGAAAAACTGGTTCAATTTTATTTTAGCAAAACCCGGACGAGCATAAATAATGTTAAGGTTCCCGAAAAAAGAAAATTATTTCTGCGGGAATTAACAGACTCCCTGATGAACAGGGAAAAATAGCACAAAGACTGTGTGAGAATTTTTTACTGCCGACTGCCGACTGGATACTGGGTACTTGGTCCTAGGTGCTGGGCAATTCGGGATTCCGTAAGTCCTTGTTTACCTATTACCTCTCTTTCGCCTCTTCACTCTTTCATGGTTTTCCATTTTACCTTATCAACAAGCCCTGACAGAAGATCTTCTAACTCTCTCAATTCATCCGGAGGATTGCTGTAGTCTCTTATCTTTTTCTCCTTCCCATTGTGAGAAAAATAAATAAATGTGGTTTGAAGATCCATACCAGGGGCCTTATAAGAATTTTCAAAATCAAAAAAACCATTCTCCAGGAATTTGTTTTGAAGTTCCTTAAGCTCTTTCTTACTGATCTTGCCGGAGTATTTACCAATTAAAGGAACAAACATTTTTCCATCATACAGAACAAAACCATTTTCATAAACCTCTAATGTAAATACCGGGCAATCTCCCATACATCTTAATTTTTCAATGGACAGGACTGGCTTCTCTTTCTGAATTTTTGCAGGAATAATACAGGAGGGAAGCAAGAGCAATCCAAGCAAGACACTTTTCAAATACATTTTATCGTTTTTAGAAAAAGACATTAAATTTATTTATTCCATTTCAGGTCGTAAAAATAGTTGTATTTTAGCGACTTCATAATCAATTAGTAAGACTAATCTTTGAAAATAAGAATAAAATTCAATGCAAAAGACAAGCTATATATTTCTTTTATTCATACTAACCGGTTTTTCTTCCACATGGAGTCAGACCAGGATGGATAAATCTAAAATCAGGCTGGATACCATAGTATGTTATGGCAGTGATCAGGTAGTAAAATCTTTTACTCCTCCACCTGCTGATTTTTTATTGAAAGCCGCTAAGGGAAACCCCAGGACTGCCAATATTATTGTTAACTATAATGGATTCAGCCCTCAAGCTCAAGCAGCATTTGAATATGCTGTACAAATTTGGGAATTCCTTATTGAGTCTTCTGTTCCCATTTACATGACTGCAAACTGGTCAGCTCTTGGTGCTGGAACATTGGGTAGTTGTATGCCAGGCACTTATTACCTGGGGCTTTATGTTGATGGAAGACACGCGGATGCTTATTATCCGGTGGCTCTTGCCGAAAAAATGGCACAGAAGAAGCTTAATGAAAACACAGAACCAGATATAATTGCCAATTTTAATAATGCTGCCCCCTGGTATTACGGGACTGACGGGAACACTCCGGTTGATAAGTATGACCTGTCATCTGTGGTATTACATGAAATAGGTCATGGGCTGGGTTTTGTAGGAACGATGGATGTAAGTGGTGGCATGGGTACTTATGGTTTTCCAAATGGTAAAACCATTGTTTTTGATCATTTTCTTGAAGTGGATGAGGACCATAAACTAACAGATCCGCAGTATTATTCTGTCCCATCAACCGAATTAGGTACTGCCCTTACCGGGGGACAATTAACCTTTTCCGGCCCGGCAGAACGTTTTGAAACAGGTAATGTACGTGCAAAGCTATATACCCCATCAGTGTTTGATCCGGGCTCCAGCGTGTATCATCTTGATGAGATTCGATATTCAGGAGGAGATGATGCTCTTATGACTCCATTTATTGCATATGGTGAAGCCATACACGATCCGGGAATTGTTACACTGAGCATGATGGCAGATTGGGGTTGGGTTCATACTTATATTGACCACGAACCCCTAAAGGGAAGAGAAGATCTCAGCGAACCGGTGACGGCACAGGTACTTCTTTCAAGTGATACATTATTTTATCCCGATTCTTCCTATCTTGTTTATTCTTATGATGAGTTTGTCACTTCAGATAGCCTGATTTTAATTCCTACTGGCCAGGAAAATGAATTTGAAGCCACTATACCGGTTGATATTCCCGACAGAACAGTAAGTTATTATTTAATGACCCAGGATTATTATGGCAGAATATATACTGACCCTCCCGGAGCCCCCGAACGCTATTATCAGTTTTATGTGGGACCAGATACTGTTAAGCCGGAGATTGAACATTTCCCCCTTGAATTTATGCTTTACAACAATGATTCTCTTAAAATAAAAGCCGCAGTAACAGACAATGTTGGAGTTGATTCGGTTTATGTTGAATATCTGCTAAATGATATAGCACAGGATCCCCTGCGTATGAATCATGATTCGCTGGATGATTACTCAACTTATATTATAGCAGAGCCTGGTGTATTGAATCCCGGAGATTCCATTTCATATAGAATTGTGGCTGTGGATAGCTCACAAAATGCCAACAGTTCTGTAAAACCAGAAGAGGATTTTTATACTATACGGATTGAAGATATACAAGATGCTCAGGATGAATACCAAAACAATTTCGATGTAAGCTCGAATGATTTTCTAATGACCGGTTTTTCTATTCTTACTCCGGATGGCTTTAATGACGGAGGATTGCATTCTACACACCCCTATGAAAGTCCTGACATGGACGGCCAAACAATTGAATATCTTGCCCAGTTAAAAACTCCTATCATATTAAAGAATACTGACTCTTATATGAGGTTCGATGAGATTGTCCTTGTTGAACCGGGTGAACCAGGAACATCATGGGGAGAAGATGAATTCTGGGATTATGTTGTTGTTGAAGGATCAAAAGATGAAGGAAAAAGCTGGCATGCATTTGCTAATGGTTATGATTCCCGTAAATATATACAATGGCTTAATCTTTATAACTCCGGGATTGATGGGAACAACTCAACTTCAGTTGGTGCTCCTTCAAATTTCATAACAAGCATGGTTAACTTGCTTGGAAGCAGTTGGTTTTCAGGTGGAGATACAGTACTGATCCGCTTCCGTTTATTTTCTGACCCATATGCACATGGTTGGGGCTGGGCAATTGACAATCTTGAAATTCAGGGATCTGTATCTAAGGTTGAGGAAAGTCCTCTTAAGAATACCTATCTAAGAGTGTATCCAAATCCAACACAGGGAATCTTTCATATTCAATTAATTGATCTTCCGGAATCGGTTAATGACCTGGAAATCTCTATACTTGATATGCTGGGAAGGGAAGTCCGCAGTCTGGAATTCAGTACAGGCATGGTAGTTACAAAGACAATTGATATTTCTGATTTGCCTGATGGAATATACCTGGTTAAATTTCAAACAGGCAAATTCCATCGTCTGCATAAGGTGTTAAAACAGAAGTAAATAAAGTATTTAATACCTACAAAACATTCGGTTTTCCCTTTGTTGTTTATTCGGTCTCCACGGGACGGACATTTACTTTTTGATAAATCGAGAGACTATTTTTATTAGAAGGTGTTGATAATAGCCAGTCACTTTAGTGGCTGGAATATTCATAGAGATCCCCGGCAGTCCGTAGGGCTAGAATGGAAATAGAAAGTAATTTATTTTACAAGACTTGCATTACGATTACGATTATCCATGCGATAAAGATATCCTTTCAGTAAAAACATTCTTCCGGAGGGAGGGTGGTAGACATATAAATCATCTCCAATTAGTCTGTTTTTAGTTTCCCGGCTTATCTCAATTCCATTAACCATGAGATAATATTGCGAATCGGATGTAGCCCGCCAGATAATTTTCATTTTTTTGGCTGGTTTGTATGAAACTGGCCGATTCATAGGACTAATATCATACAGGGGATTAGTACCTGAATCATTCGCTGTTTTTTTATTGGAAAGGTTGGTTACAGGACGAGTAAGGATTTTAGCTGATCTGATTTGATTATCCTGAAGTTCCCAGAAATTCTCCAATACATATTTTGCCTGTGTTGTTGAATGCGTTACTACAAGATTGTTCCCTTCTGCTATAGAAGTAGTCTCCATACTAATATTTACTCCATTCACATATAGCCAGTATGTATTGTCTTTTCCTTTCCATTCTGCACGGAAACTATTGCCTGGTGGTGTAACAGGATTTGTTTCATTTTGTACCACAAAATCCTGTTGAACAGGAACAGGAACATTTTCAGGGTAAAAATAAAAATCACCAATAAGAGAGGAAGATTCCCATGGAGTTTGTTTTCCGTAGCTTTTTTTAACTACTTCTCCCCTCACATTCTTAAAAACAGATTCTATCTGAAGATCCGGTTTACTGATTTGAGCTAGTAATTCCTGGGTATAGAGGCCATTCACTCCACTTCCATCAATGGCAACTGATCCCGGGGAAGTGGCGTATGCAATAAGAGTTCCGGTTGGGGCGCTCATTCCTGAAAGACCCTGTTTTGATGAGCGAAAACTCCTGGCATAAGGATTGTTCCTGCAGGCATCCAGGATCACAATATTCAACCGGTTATCAGCAGCTTCCATCTGCGAAATGACAAATCCGGCATCTACTGCCTCGTATTCAACTTCTTCTTCATTATTTATGATTGCATTTACAGGAACAAGAAAATTAAATCCTTCAACCTGAATTCCATGGCCTGCATAATAAAACAAACCAACCCCTCCCTTGTTTAATTTGAAGCCAAAATCCCGGATAAGACGCTTCATTTCCGTTTTATTTGATAAGTTCTCACCCAGGATTACATCAAAACCGGCACTGCGCAAAGCGCGAGCCATAGATCTTGCATCATTTACAGGATTGGCTAAAGGACTCTGCAGGTAATCACCGTTTCCAATAACCAGTGCAATTCTTTTTTCCTGGTTTGAATCATCTGTTTGTGCATAAATAAATCCTGGTACAAGTATAAAAGAAAGAGTAAAAAAAATGTTTAGAATAGTTCGGTTCATAAGGCAATATATCGGATGAATGCAAGCAAGTTAAGGCTTGAAGTTTAAAACTTAGTGTTTGTATACAATAATTACGGAAACATTAAAAAAATGTTACAAATTGATTGGGAAGGTATAATAAAGTTCTCTGCCCGACAAGTTGGGGCTCATTTTTTCTTGGTAGTAAATATATAGAAAAATCCCGGGCAGCCAGGTTTGTATCTTAAGGGGTCAATAAAAACAATAAAATAGCTAGCTGTCGTCAATTTGACGATATTCATTTCCCTAAACAATTATTCACTACCTTATACCAATTATTTTGTATGCTAATATTTTTTATATTTATACGTCCAATCAATAAGGCATCTTATAAGCTTTTGAATTAATATCACATAAAATAATAAAATGAAAAAAAGATCAGTTTTTACAGGCCTTCTGTTTTTTGTTTTCCTGGTTTTTGGAATACAGGCAATGGGGCAGCAAATAGTTGAATTATCTGAAGAACAGTTTGAGCAAAGAGGGTATTATGTCAGACTGGGAGTGGCCCCGACTTTTGGATATTCTGAATTTGAAGATTCTTTTGAATATTCTGAATATGGATTTTTTTTTAATTTGCGTGGTGGATATCGTTTTTCAAGTAAAATTGGTGCGCATGCTATTTTTTCCTGGATGCTAGCAGAAGGGAAAACAGACAACACAGCTTATGATGTAGACAAATTTAACATGATCGGAGTGGGGGGCGGATTTACCATTTATTTTGGAAAGGGTTACAGTTACATAATTCCTGAAATTATGGCCAATGAAATCAGCACAACCATAAACGATGTAGATTGGACTTCTACTATTGGGCTAGGAATAAATCTGTATGCAGGGCATGATATAAACTTTGGGAAAGGCCTGGGCCTTGGAGTTATGGGGTTTGTGCATTACAGCAGTGTAGATCTTGAACTTTCAGCTGATGACCTGCTGGGGATAACAAATTTTTACTATGGACTGGAAATTTCAATTCGCTTTGGTAAGTAAGTTTATTTTTCAATAAGCTTAAATCCACAGGGGATTAAAAAAATATTAAATTTGTAGAGTTTAAAACACTTGTAAAAACTTTTATTAAATGGCAAATAATACCGGAATCATCTCACAGATAATTGGCCCAGTTGTGGATGTTAGTTTTGAGGGAGAAGGAAAAATCCTACCAGATATTATGGATGCCCTCCATATCAAAAGGGAGGATGGCTCAATTATTGTTCTTGAATGTCAGCAACATATTGGCGAGAATACTGTGAGAGCTATTGCTATGGACTCAACAGATGGGCTTCAGAGAGGAACAGAAGTTATTGCTACCGGGAACCCGATTATGATGCCTGTTGGAGAACAAATTAGAGGCCGGCTTATGAATGTGATTGGAGATGCAATTGATGGTATTGGTACCCTTGACAGGAAAAAGGGTTATCCTATTCACAGAGATCCACCTAAATTTGAAGACCTTACAACTGAAAAAGAAGTTCTGTTCACAGGGATTAAAGTAATAGATTTAATTGAGCCCTATTCAAAGGGTGGTAAGATCGGACTTTTTGGAGGAGCTGGTGTGGGGAAAACTGTAGTGATCCTGGAACTTATAAATAATGTTGCAAAAGCCTATACCGGACTTTCTGTATTTGCCGGTGTTGGGGAAAGAACAAGAGAAGGAAATGACCTGTTAAGAGAAATGCTGGAAGCAGGAGTAATTGACTATGGTGAAGAGTTTCTTAAAGATATGGAGGCTGGTGGATGGGACTTAAGTAAAGTAGATAAGAAAAAACTTAAAGAATCTAAGCTGGCACTTGTTTTTGGTCAGATGAATGAACCTCCGGGAGCCAGAGCAAGGGTTGCTTTATCAGGTCTCTCTATAGCTGAATATTTTAGAGATGGTGAGGGAGAAGGAAAAGGTCGTGATATACTTTTCTTTATGGATAATATTTTCCGTTTTACTCAGGCCGGTTCAGAAGTATCTGCCCTTCTCGGACGTATGCCTTCTGCTGTAGGATATCAACCTACTCTTGCTACAGAAATGGGCGAAATGCAGGAACGTATCACTTCCACAAAGCACGGATCTATTACTTCCGTCCAGGCAGTTTATGTTCCTGCTGATGATCTTACCGATCCTGCACCAGCAACCACTTTTGCACACCTTGATGCAACGACTGTATTGAGCAGGAAAATAGCTGAATTGGGAATATATCCTGCCGTGGATCCTCTGGATTCAACATCGAGAATATTGGAACCAAATATTGTTGGTAAACAACATTATGAAACTGCACAGCGAGTTAAAGAAATTTTGCAGAGGTATAAAGAGCTTGCAGATATTATTGCAATTTTAGGTATGGACGAGCTTTCAGAGGAAGACAAACTGGTGGTTCAAAGAGCCAGGAGGGTAGAACGTTTCCTTTCTCAACCATTCCATGTAGCAGAACAATTTACCGGAATCCCCGGGAAATGGGTTACCATTGAAGATACTATTAAAGGATTTAATATGATCATGGATGGTGAAGTAGATGAATATCCGGAGGGGGCATTTCATATGGTTGGTACCATTGAAGAGGCCATTGAAAAAGGAAAAAAAATGCTTGCAGACGTAGGGAATTAATATTTTTCCCAGGGCTTAATTTAAGGCTTATAAAGTTATGTTTCTTGAAATAATTACACCTGAAAAAACAGTTTATACCGGAGAAATAAAATTGATCCGTGTTCCGGGAAGCGATGGTTCTTTTGAGGTGCTTTCAAACCACGCCCCAATAATATCAACTCTTAACAAAGGGGATATTAAAGTAGTGACAAAAGATGATAAGGAAAATCACTTTGAGATAAATGGAGGTGTAATTGAAGTAAGAGAAAATAAGATTATTGTACTTGGAGAATTTATTTAATATGAAACAAATCCTGCTTATAATTTGTTTATTTGCTATGCCGGTATTAACTATTGGGCAGGAGCAAATTACTTTTCTATCAGAAGATAGTCTTAGCATCACTGCTGATCTTTATGAGCAGGATGTGGATTTTCCTTATGTGGTGTTTTTTCACCAGGCAAGTTCTTCCAGGGGGGAATACAAGGAAATTGCCCCCAGGTTCTTAAAAATGGGATATAATGCTTTGGTGGTTGACCTCAGGTCGGGAAAGGAAAGTAATTATGTTCAAAACCAAACTGCATCAAAGGCTAAGGAATTAAATCTGGCCAGGGAAATGATAGATGCCCAACAGGATATTCGTGCTGCTGTTCATTATGCTCAAAAGCTTAGAAATAACCAGCCAGTAATTGTTTTTGGCAGTTCTTATTCAGCCTCTCTTGTTTTAGAAGAAGCTGCTGGTGACAGCCTTATTAGTGCAGTAATTGCCTTTAGTCCTGGAGAATATTTTCGGGGGTATTCAGTAAAAGACTCCATTGAAGGATTAAGTATTCCCTATTTTGTGTCAGGGAGTCAACCTGAAAAAGACTATATCTACGAGCTTTTATTAAAAACCAACTCCCCCACGGGTATAATTTTTATTCCTGAAACCGGGGCCGGAAAACATGGAGCCAGTTCTCTTTGGTCAGACAACAAAAACTCCTCTGAATACTGGCTGGCACTGGTAATGTTTATACGCTCATTGGGGAGTAATTAGTTCCGGATTGTTCCGGGTTCCGGACCCGGCTTTTCCGTTTCTGCCTACTGCCTACTGCCTACTGCCTACTTCTTACTCATTTACCATCGCTTTGCGCTTCTTTGCGTAATTTATTTCTTTCATCATTTCAATTTTCTAACTGGATTTACTAATCCTATGTAAGGCTTCTGTATCTTTCAATTGGAAGGAATTTCCCTCAAATTGAATGAATCCACCATCTTTAAACTCTTTTAAAATTCGAATAAAACTTTCTTTAGCTATTGAAGAAAGATCAGCCAGGTCCTGCCGACTGAGGGTAGTTTCAAAATTTAGTGATTTATAAATCTGTTTTGATAGATATATCAGTGTATCAGCAACCCGGCCATGCATATTTTTGTGTGTAAGAGATAATAGCTTATCATACAGGTTAATATGTATTGTGTTCAGATAAGCAATGAATTGAAGTGCAAATTCTGAATTTTGTCTGAGAATTTTTTCAAAAACTTTCAGATCAATAAAACAGGCGGTAGATCTTTCAAGGGCTGCAACCGAAAAATATTGTTTTGAATCTACCAGAAATCCAGGTCCACCTATTAATTCTGTGGGTTTTAGAATCCTTAACATCAGGTTATTTTTACTGCGGTCTTCCAGGTAAACTTTAAACAACCCTCTGGTTAGACAGGCAACATGTGTTAATGCGCTACCTTGTTTAAATATTGTTTCCCCGGTGTTAAAATGAACTTCATACCTGTTTTCGTTCAGGTAGGCTAATTCTTCTTGCTTGAGATGCTTAAAAAGTGATAGCTTAAAGGGACATTCTTCACAGTTTAAGTCCTTGGTAATTTCAACCATTTCTTTTTTTTAATCTATAAATGGCTAATCTACTTAAGTTTCAGCGAATCACGGGTAAATCCACATATGATAAATATCACTCCTGACCTGATATATATCAACTCAACCACCTCTGTTTATCAGCAATAATAAAGGAAAAGATCTTTTTTATTAAGTTTTATTACATCCGGGTTCCACCTCATGTGACTATGTTAATCAATAAATTTGTACTGTTAATTAAATAACAGCAAAATAAGTGTTCCAAACAATAAAAGCATAAGCCTGAAAATAACATAAAAAGGCTTTGTTAAAAAATAGTTATATGAAAAAATCATTCTTCTATATCGTTCCGGTTGTCCTTGTTTTAGTGGTAATTTTTAGCTCATGCGAATATGAATATATTATACCCGATGAGCTTGATCCAACCACAACAATCAGTTTTGATACCATTATAGCCCCAATTTTTACTGATCAGTCTTGTACCAATTGTCATAAAAACGGAGGCACTTCCCCTAACCTTACCATGGGAAATGCATATTCAAATATTGTCCCGGACCGGGTAAATTTAAATGATCCGGAAAGCAGTAAAATTTACACAAAACCACACCCTGATGATGATCATTATCAGAAATATACCCCCTTTCAGGCACAAAATGTTTTGCAGTGGATTAAGCAGGGTGCATTAGATAATTAAATATTTAAACATGAAAAATAAGATATTACAACTGATTTTACTATGGATTTGTTTAGCCCTGACTAGTATTGCCCAGGAGCAAGAGCAGGAAAGCAAACCCGTAGATAAACCCGTACGGTCTCCTTTTGAAGGAGGGATGCTAATTGATAATCAAACCGGGGTAATTCCCGTTAAGAATACCCTGGAAATGTTAATTCAACACCGGTTTGGATCCATGGAGAATGGTATTTCTGATTTTTTTGGAATTTATGCTCCGGGCGCAAATTTGCGTTTGGGTTTAAATTATAGCCTGCTGGATAAACTTATGGTAGGTTACGGTCTGACAAAAAAGAATATGTATAGCGATTTCCAGGCAAAATATGCTCTTTTGCAACAAACCAGGTCGGGAAGGATTCCGGTAGCTGTTACACTATATGGTAACATGGCAATTGATGGACGATCTGAGGAGGTTTTTGGAGTAAACTACAAGTTTACCAATCGATTTTCTTATTTCGGACAGGTAATTGTAGCGAGGAAATTTACAGAATGGTTGTCAATACAGACTCAGGGAAGTTTCACCCATTACAATAGTATAGAAGAGCAAACAGATCATGATAAGATAGGAGTGGGTATAAGTGGACGAATTAAATTTGCCCCTCAATCTTCTTTTGTATTTCAGTATGATCACCCATTTAGTGTAGGGGGAAAATCAGAATCAGAACCCAATCTGGGTTTTGGATATGAAGCTTCAACAAGTACTCACATTTTTCAAATTTTTGTAAGTAATGCACAGGGAATTTTACCACAGGACAATTATATGTTTAATCAAAATGACTTTATGGAAGGGGAACTTATGTTTGGTTTTACTATAACCAGGTTGTGGGGCTTTTAATAATTAATAAAAATTTAATATTATGAAAAATTCAAGTAAAGTAAATTTAGGCCTGATATTTATATTGAGTACGTTTCTTATGGCATTTGGATTACCCCAGGATCAAAAAAAAGGAAGCCCATGGGAAATTCCTGAGAAATACATGAAAATGGGAAACCCCTATAAAGATGATGCTGGTTTAACCAAAGTGGGGAAAATGCTTTTCAGTAAACATTGCAAATCATGTCATGGTTCCAAGGGACTGGGAGACGGTACAAAAGCCGCCCAGCTTGATACCTTCCCGGGAGATTTTACCATAGATGCGTTTCAAAAAAATTCTGATGGAGATCTGTTCTATAAATCATTTATTGGCAGGGATGAAATGCCAAATTTTGAAAAGAAAATCACAGATGATGAAGATAAATGGGCAATAATTAACTATGTACGTACTCTATAATATGAATTATACCTATTAAATAATGAAATTACCAAAATCATTTTATAGCTGGACAACTGCAATTGGAGCAGCAATTTCAGCTATAAGTATTATCCTGTTTGTATTTTTATTGATTCTTTCCTTTCTATTTGGCGAAAGTTCGGGATATACAGGCCTGGTTACTTTTATAATATTACCGGCTTTAATAGTTCTTGGTTTATTTATGATTCCAATTGGAATTTTCAGGAAATCCAGAAAGTATAAAAAAGCTAAGATTGTAAAGGAAGTAAAGTTCCCGGTTGTTGATTTTAACGATCCTAAACAAAGAAAGATATTTTTTGTATTTGGTGGCGGTACAGTAATATTCTTAATGTTAATAGGCCTGGGAAGCTATGAGGGATTTCACTATACTGAAACAACCGAATTTTGTGGCACCTTATGTCATGAAGTTATGAAACCCGAATATACAGCCTATCAGCATTCTCCACATGCAAAGGTGTCTTGTGTGGAATGTCATATAGGTGGTGGGGCCAGCTGGACTGTAAAATCAAAACTTTCAGGCTTGTATCAGGTATATTCGGTAGCTTTTGATAAATTTCCTACTCCCATTCCTACACCTATACACAATTTACGTCCTGCCAGGGAAACCTGTGAAGAATGTCATTGGCCAGAGAAATTTTACTCGCCTCATATGCTGGTTGAAAAACACTATTTGCCTGACGAAGAAAATACAGAATGGGACATTCATCTTAAAATGAAAATAGGACCGGATAATAGTGCATTTGGCTTAAACGAGGGAATTCACTGGCATATCAACAAAGATGTTCAGGTTGAATATGCCGCAACTGGTTCCCACAGGGAAAATATTCCCTGGGTAAGATATACCAATAAAGAAACAGGAGAAGTTGTTGTATATAAAGATGAAGATTACTCATTAACTGCTCAACAATTTGATTCACTGGAAATAAGAACCATGGACTGCCTGGATTGTCATACAAGACCATCTCATGAATACCTCTCCCCTGTGAATTTTGTAAATGATGCAATTACCTCCAGGCAAGTTCCTAAAGAATTGCCCGACATAAAAATGCTCGCCATGGAGATTTTTATTGTAGATTTTCCCACTACAGATAGTGCAATGAAATATATTGAAGCAACAGTGAATGAATATTACGAAATTATGTATGAGGAAATTTACCTTGAGGATCGTGATTTGATAAACTCTGCCATCCTTGGTCTTCAGGAACAGTATAAACTACACATATTTCCTGAAATGAAAGTTAAATGGGATGCCTACCCCAATCAGATCGGGCATCTTGAATTCAATGGCTGTTTTCGTTGTCATAATGATAAGCAACAAGATGGAAATGGAAGATTCATATCCATGGATTGTAATTTGTGCCACACTATTTTAGGGCAAGGCGTTCCTGACACTTTGCAGATGACAACCATCAATAGCTCCCTGGAATTTGTTCATCCCAATGACCCAAAACAAGCATGGAAAGATAAACTATGTGTGGAATGCCATAAGAATCTGTATGAATAGGAATTTTCCCCTTTGTTTAACGATGTTTTAAAATTCTCCTCCTTTTCAAGGAGGAGTACTCTGGCGAATGAAATAGGCAATTTGAAAAAGCAAAACTTCTGTCGATCTTTATTCTAAACAAGGAGTTAAAAGTTTAATTTCGCCAGTGGGAGGTGGTTCTTTTTAAGTTAACACAAATATTCTTGAGGGTGGGAATTTACTACCTACTCCCTACCTATTCTGTTCACTCATCTCTCACCTCTTCTTCTCTTCCCTCTTTAGCCTTTATTACTAATTTGAGAAAACAGATCAAGATTAAGAATTTCAATTTTTGAGCCTTCCATGGATATGATTTTCTCTTTATCAAACTCTCTTAATATCTTAAACATTCCTTCTTTCGACATTCCCGCCAGCTCTGCCAGTTCAAGCTTAGAAATACCAAGCTTAAATGGATTTGATTGGTATATTTCTTTCGACAGATATATCAATGCTTCGGCAATTTTTCCCTGGCTGTGTTTTTGATTCAGGCTAATTAGTTTGTGAAGGCTATGAATAAGAGTTTGTTGGGTTAGTGTCATGAATTCTGCACAAAACTTTTTATTAGAACTCAAAATCGTCATGAATGTGTCTTTTTCTATAAAACAAACACAGGATTTATCAACCGCAGTTACAGAATAATGATGCCGTTCATTTACGAAGATCCCAGCTCCGGTAATAAATTCAACAGGTTTAACAAGTCTTAGGATCAGGTTTTTTCCTTCATATCCTTCCATATGAATCTTGGCAAGTCCACTTGTAAACGATAATACATGTGTACAGGCTACTCCCTGCTTAAAGATTGTTTCTCCCGGACTATAAACCACTTCATGCCTGTGATCGTTAATCAGCTGTAGTTCTTTTTCAGAAAGAAATTCAAAGATCGGAGATCTTTTACAACAGTTTACACAATGGCTATTAAGTACAAAATCTGACATATCAATTTCTTAATTTCTGTGAAGCAAATATAAACATGTGTATTGATTATTATCAATAATGCATTGATATTTTTTAAATTTTCAGGGAATCATTACACCCCTTAAGAGACTTTTTACATAGCTGTTTTTGTGCAGCCTGAATAGTATACCTGTATTTTTATATATCATAAATACATATTCTAAAAGTGCTGTGAATTATTTAACACTAAAAATTAAATCTTAAATTAAACATTAAACAATTATGAAAAAATCTAATGGAACTGTAATTAAAGCATTGATTGTTTTCTTTGTAATATCGACTCTGGGCTATGTTAGTTGTCAGAAAGATGATGATGACCCGGTTGATCCGGGCGAAAGTACAACAGAGCTTCTTGTAAAGAAATTTTCTTCAGCACCAACTTTAGATGGAGCTATTGACGAAATGTGGGGCACAGCCCAAAAATTGGTCGGAACAACAGAAGTTCCCGTTTTAGCTGCCAGGGGCACTTACTTAAATAGTGATGGTAAAGGAGATGAGGAAACTCTGGGATTATTTGAACCCTATGGTGGTGAGAAATACGATTATACTATGCGGGCCGGATATGTTGGCAGTGATATATATTTCTTATTGGAATGGGATGATTCTGAAGACAGCAAAGACAGGCAGTCATGGTATTTTGACCCTTACGATAAGCTCTGGAAAGGTGAGCATAAATATGCCAATGCTGCTGCTGACAAATTTTATGAAGATAAATTTGCCTTTTTATTCCCAATTGGTGAAGTGAGTGGTTTCAGTACATCAACCTGTTATGCTACCTGTCATGGCCCGGCAACACCGGTTGCTAATCCAAAGGATAAGCATACCAGGCATTACCTTACCACTGATGGTCAAAAAGTTGACATGTGGCACTGGAAACGAGTTAGAGGTACTTATAATGACAGAATTGATGATCAAAAAATGGTATATGCTGATCCATCAGCAGGGTCTGCTGCTAATGGCAGAACAGGTGATGCAACAGGACAGTCAGGTTATGCAAATAACAGCCAAACAATTAAAATTACAGGAACAGACATTTACGTTAGCGTGCCTTTATATGTAGTTCCAAATGGTACTGACTATTACTGGATTGGTGAAAATGAGTTTGGTGGAGCTGCCCAAAGGATTACCGCTGTAGATGAGGATGGTGTACTTAGCTATAGCGGTGGTACCATTAACCCGGCTCTAGGTGGCTACGAACAAGGAACAGGAGCAAAGAGAATTCCAAGTGTTACTACACGTGATTTCACACTGGGAAGAGCAGACCTTACCATCAAGGCAGTTTATACTGGTACCGGCTGGATTTGTGAATTCACCCGTAAATTAGATACAGAGGATGCCGATGATGTTATTTTTGATATCACCGAAGAATTACCATTTGGACTGGCAATTTTTAATAATGCAGCAATTGCACATGCCATAAAGCCGAATCTTAACCTGAAGTTTCAACAATAAATTTGGTTAATTAATATAGGTAAATGTTTGTTAAGTCAGGTATCCCAAACAGGGGCACCTGACTTTTTTGATTAGTTAACTTACTCAAACTCTGATTTTTAAATCTGCCTGCAGGATTCAGAATGACTGCTTTTAATCCTTATGAGACAGCCCCGTCAGATAATATCCAGGGGCGACTTACCTATCGGTAGGAAGCCCCTGCTACTATATATAAAATTGGGCGAAGTGAAACAAATATTTATTTAATTGTACGCCTTCGCACACATTAATGTGTAATTTAGAACTGTAGTTTTTACAATTTTATCTTTCTTAATCAGGGGAAGAAAACAAACAAAATCAGATAAGAATTAGACATGAATACAAATGAATTCAAAAAACAAGCGCATCAATTTGTAGACTGGATGGCAGAATATTTTGAGTCGGTTGAAAAATTACCGGTAAAAGCAAAAGTATATCCTGGAGAAATACTTGAAAAGCTTCCCTTAAAACCACCGGCAGAAGCAGAAAATATGGATGAGATATTTCATGATTTTAAGCAAATCATTCTTCCAGGAATGACACACTGGCAAAGTCCTAATTTTTTTGCTTATTTCCCTGCAAATTCAAGCTATCCATCCGTGCTTGCAGAAATGCTTACTGCAACACTGGGCGCCCAGTGTATGATATGGGAAACATCTCCTGCTGCAGCCGAACTGGAAGAAAGAGTGATGAACTGGCTTATCCAGATGATGGGCCTCCCACAAGAATTTGAAGGAGTAATACAGGATACTGCTTCTACAGCAACACTTACGGCACTGCTGACAGCCAGGGAAAAAGCATCAAAATTTCAAATTAATGAAAATGGCTTTGAAGGGAATGAAAAATACAGGATCTATTGCTCCACTGAAACCCATTCTTCAGTTGAAAAAGCAGTAAAAATTGCTGGCTTTGGGAGAAACAGTCTGGTGAAGATCGAAGTGGATGAAGAACATAAAATGAAACCCGGTTTATTAAAGGAGGCAATAAGCCGGGATCTTAACCATGGTTTTCAGCCCTTATGTATTATTGCTACCATCGGAACAACATCGACCACAGCTATTGACCCACTGGAAGAAATAGCTCAAATTAGTTCGGAGTATAAAATATGGCTCCATGTGGATGCCGCTCTGGCAGGATCTGCCCTGATATTACCTGAATTTCGCTGGATGATAAATGGTGTTGAAAAGGTAGATAGCTTTGTGTTTAATCCTCACAAATGGCTGTTTACGAATTTCGATTGTTCGGCATATTTTGTGCGCGACGCAGAATCTCTTATAAAAACACTTGAAATCTTACCCGAATATTTAAAAACCCAATCCCAGGGCCAGGTAAATGATTACCGTGACTGGGGAGTTCCGCTTGGAAGGAGATTCAGAGCTTTAAAACTATGGTTTGTAATTCGAAATTTTGGCATTAAGGGTTTACAGGAAAAACTTCGTTATCATTTACAGCTAAGCCAACAACTTAAAGAGATGATTATCAAATCAGATGATTTTGAAATTATGGCACCTGTGCCTCTGAATACTATTTGTTTCAGGTATCACCCCTCAGTAACAAATGATTCTGCTCAATTGGATAAAATGAACGAAAAGCTTATGCATCGGTTAAATGAATCAGGGAAAGTTTATTTTACACATACCCGCCTTAATGGAAATTACGTGATACGCTTTGTAATTGGGCAAACACAAACCACTAATAAGCATGTTCAGAAAGCCTGGGAACTGATCAAAGAAACTGCAGAAAAACTTAACAATTAATTATTTGTTGAAAAAAGATGTAATCATACTTTGCGTAACTTGGTATCAGATTACATATCATTCCTGCGAAAGCAGGAATCTATATGATAATTACAAAGATTCAGTATCAAGTATGAAATAATGCCATTACCTTACTTTTAAGACAACCCCTTAGTAAAGACACACTATGAATGGGCTTTAGCCAAAGACAGATTTATTATTATTTTTTCTTAAAATATCATGAAATTTTCTCAATTTCTTATCTTTTTTTTAGTTTCCTGTACTGCTGCGGCACAGGAAAGCAGGATTATCTTTCAGGAAGATTTTGAAACCGGTACGATTCAGGAAATCATAAAAAACTGGAATGACAGTAAAAATACAAGTGGAATGTCCTTGTCTGAGGATGTTCCAAAATACAGCGAGGGTAGCAAATCCCTGATAATGACACACAATAAGGGGAATGACGTTGGTGGCTATTTATATAAAATGTTTCCCGAGGGTTACGACTCCCTTTTTGCCCGTTTTTACGTTAAATTCTGTGCCAGTCATAGTCCTGTCCATCATTTTGTTCATATGGGAGCTTATAATCCGTCAACACCATGGCCACAGGGTGGTGCGGGAATTAAACCCGAAGGGAACGAACGGTTCACTACAGGTATTGAACCAATAGGCGATAATTGGTCATGGGACTTTTATTCTTACTGGATGCACATGCGGGGCTGCGCCAGACCTGATTACTTTTGGGGGAATATTTTTAATCCAAACCCTCCTGCCCCAATCAATCGCGAAGAATGGATCTGTGTTGAACTAATGATGAAGATAAACGACCCGGTTGATTCATATAACGGCGAGCAGGCATTTTGGATAAATGGTGAAAAGATACATCATCTTGGTGAAGGCTATCCTAACGGATACTGGATATGGGATAAATATATTCCGGATCCTGATAGCTTACTTTTTGAAGGATTTCAGTGGAGAAATGACGAAAAGTTAAAATTGAATTTTTTTTGGCTCCTTTATTATATGACCGATGGAGTGACAGGGAAATCAGATACAGTTTGGTTTGACAATGTAGTTATCTCTACTAATTATATCGGGCCTGACTTATCTCATAACAAACAATAAAATTATTATGAAAACAAATTTATATATAAGCAATCTTACTAAGAAATTCAGGAATACGGCCGATTCAGACAAAGCAGTTCAAATGAGTAGATATATGAAAGACCTGTTCATATTCTATGGTATCCAGGCTACCCCAAGGAGAGAAATATCCAGGAGTTTCATGCAAAAGGAAGGAGCACCTACCAAAAGTGAACTTTTTAAAACAATAAATATATTATGGGCACTCCCCCAGCGTGAATATCAATATTTTGGCATGGAACTAGCATCTAAATTCAAGCGGCAATCAGAAATTTCAGACATTGAAATATTTGAGTGGATGATTGTCAATAAGTCCTGGTGGGATACGGTTGATTATATTGCTGCCAACCATGTAGGGAGCTACTTTAAGCTGTACGATCAACATATCGGACAGATAATGAAAGAGTGGCTGGATTCGGGTAATATATGGTTACAAAGAACCACCCTGATTTTTCAGCTAAAGTATAAGGAGAGTACAGATGTTGATCTCTTAAGCAGGCAAATTCTGGCCCTTAAAGACTCAAAAGAATTTTTTATCAGAAAAGCAATAGGCTGGGCTCTTCGTGAATACTCAAAAACCAATCCAGGTTGGGTTATAGAATTTGTTGATAAAACTACCTTATCAGGGTTAAGCTCAAGAGAGGCTCTGAAGAGAATAAAATTCTGATATGATATAAAACAACAAATTCATTTCATTGAAATAGTTTAATATGACTATTTTCGTTGTTTCAAATTCTTGACACTAATTGTATGACCTTAAAACATTTCTGGCACTCCTTATAAAAATGGCAGAAATGATAAAATATTAAACAAACAAATGAAAAAAATATTTGAATTTTTATTCTCTATGCCATGGATGGCATTTCTAATCCTGGTAATGATTTTTTCCACGGCAATGGCTACATTCATTGAAAATGATTTTGGTCCTGCCGCAGCAAGAGCAGTTGTTTACAACGCCTGGTGGTTTGAAGTTTTGTTGGCTTTGATTGTGTTTAACCTGTTGGGAAATATGATAAGGGGGAAGGTATATAAGAAGAAAAAACTAAGCATATTTGTTTTTCATTTCGCCTTTCTATTTATTTTCCTTGGTGCCGCAATAACTCGCTATATTAGCTATGAGGGAACTATGCATATTCGTGAAAATAGTTCTTCTGACCGGATAATATCTTCAGGATCGTACCTGTATGCAGCAGTGGATGACAATTCCGAACAAGATCATATTTATAAGGAAACAAGTTTTATCTCCGGGAAAAAGAACAAATTTTCCGGCAAACTGAAAGTTGGAAATGAAATCTTAAAGCTGAAACTTTTAAATTATATTCCAAACGCTGAAAAATCATTGGTTCCCGACCCTCTTGGTGAATCTATAATATCTTTAGTATCCCTGGGATCAACGGGAAGACAATCTTTTCTCCTGAAAGATGAGGAGACAGAACAAATACCCGGTCTTCAAATTGGCTTTAATAGGAAAACAACAGACTTCAATATATTTAGTAAGGAAGAAGGCTTGTATTTTATATGCAAAAGTGATGTGTTTATTATGGATATGGCCTCAAATACACAGGACACTTTAAAGGCAGAAGAATTGCACCCATTTCAGACCAGGAGCTTATACACCATTGAATCTATTCAATTGGTACTAACAGACTATTTAAAGAAAGGGAGGGT
>JAUVKW010000198.1 GCA_030596025.1 Bacteroidota bacterium
ATAAACGTAAATTCCGTAATCCGGAAAGCCTTGTTACATCTTTATTTACCCAACCATTTATCAAGGTTAAGCATCTTGTAAATGAGGGAATTTATTCAGAAAACACTGCGAGAGATTATCTCAACAATTTATGTGACATGAGAGTGCTGGAAAAAAAAGAAATAGAAGGTCACCATTATTATCTTAATCTTGAATTATATCGCATATTGTCAGAGTAAAGCAGAAAATGACGGAACTTAGAGATTGTATTGTTATTGCAAGGACTCATAGTGAAGTAAAATTTACCACCTTCTAATTTCCCTAGAAACCGGATTGAAACTTGACATTCTGGAGATATTTAAGTAACTTGCTAAGTCAAATAGTGCTCAATCATGAAATGCTATCTAACCCTTTTATTGGGACTTGCATGTAGCTGCATTTCAGCTCAACAAGTTGACTTCTCTTCAACTCCCTCAGGTTTGAGAAATACTGTTCCCCTTACCCAGGAGGATGCTGCAATACTCAGTATAATTGAAGATGTGGTTCTTCCTGATCAATACCGTAACAAGGATCTTCCCGATAGTATAGATAATTCAAAATATGAGTGGCTCAGGCCAGTTTTTTGGCAGGATGGCATGAGTTGCATGCAATCCACCAGCATCGCATATAACTTCACTTACGAGATAAACAGACTTCGTGGTCTGTTGGCAAATAATCCGGATAATCAGTATACTACTCATTTTGCGTGGAATTTTTTCAATGGAGGCAATGGGTGGTTTGGTGTTAATTACCTTTTTACAATGGATGTCTTAAAGCATCATGGAACTCCAAATGTTACTGATTATGGCGGATTCTCTTATGGCGGAGGGGAGCGTTGGATGTCAGGTTATGATGAGTGGTATAATGCTATGAATAACAGGATTTCCGGCATTCGTAAAATTTTTGTTGGTACCCCGGAAGGACTTCTTACTCTGAAGCATTGGTTAAATGATCATCTTGATGGATCGGAGACAGGGGGGCTGGCAAGTTTCATTGCATGCAGCCCTTGGAACACTCATAATCTGCCTTTAGAGAGTTCGCATGCCGGAAAAAAAGTAATCACTGATTTTTGCCCTGATCCTAAACATGGTATGACCATAGTAGGATATAATGACAGCATAAAATATGATTATAATGGCGATGGAGAATTTACCAGGGATGTTGATCTTAATGATGATGGTATACTGGATATGCGAGACTGGGAAGTAGGTGCATTGAAATTTGTAAACAGCTATGGTGAATACTGGGCCGACAGTGGTTTCTGCTATATGATGTACAAGACTCTGGCTGATGAAGAGGTAGATGGTGGAATATGGACAAATACAGTTCATATCCTGGATGTTAAGAAAGATCATGATACCCGTATGACCTATAAAGTATCACTGGAACATGATTACAGGGGGAGAATCAGAGTGCAGGCAGGTATCTCTTCAGACTTGGAATCCCATCAACCCGAGCATATTCATTCTTTCACAATTTTCAATTATCAGGGAGCCTGGCATTATATGCAGGGAAACGATACCGCGCCGGATCACAAGACAATTGAGTTTGGCCTGGATATAACCTCATTATTGTCTTATGTTGAGGCAGGCCAGCCCTATAAGTTTTTCCTTATTATAGATGAAAAAGATTCTGAAAACCGGGGCCATGGACAGATTAAATCTTTCAGCCTGATGGACTATCAGGGTAGTGTACAGGAAATCCCCTGTAGTGAGCAGAATGTTCTATTAGTGGAAAATGGCAGGACCACTCTGTCAATAATACACAGTCCATCGTTTGATGATCTTTCTGTAACTACAGAAGAATTACCCGTTTATGAGCCCGGTCAGCCAATTGATATTCAACTTGAGGCAAGTGGAGGACAACAGCCCTTTACATGGAACCTTGATAAAAACTACAGGATGAATCAGAACACTGCTGAATTTCCTGAAATTAATGAACATCTTATCATCGCAAATAGCTTTATTGATAGCGTGGCTGTACAGGAACTTGATTTTATCTTTCCGTTTTATGGAAAATACTTTGATTCAGTAATGGTATCATCATCCGGGTACCTTTTCTTTGATGAAAATATGTATTTCTGGTCATACCTGGTCGACATGGCATATTTTCTGAAAAACCAGCGGGTGATAGCACCCTTTTTATGCAAAGGCATGAAAGTGAATAATTATTTTGATCAGGGTGTATGGTATGAAGGTGATGAGAATGGGGCAACATTTCGGTGGAAAACTGAATTTAATGAACAGGCAGGATCAAGTAAATGCAACTTTGCCGTTAAACTATATCCTAACGGGGATATTGATTTCTATTATGATGACATAGTAGGCTTTGAAGATGTTCAATGGATTGCAGGTATTGCAGATGGTGATCTGGTAAACTATAGCCTTCCGATACTTCCTGATCCAACTAAAATTCAATCTGGGACAAGGATTGAATTTATTGCTAATCAATTACCAACTTCAGTATTTGTCTCTAATAGTGGCGAACTGAGTATCCTTGAGGAAGAGGGAGCATTAATTAGTGATATTACCGTTGCTGTAACTGATAATACCCTGCTCAGCGCTAAGAAAACTTTTCAGCTAACAGATGGCCTGGAAATGTTGCTGAGTGTTCCAGGATCAGAAGATAATACCATAACCAATGGCCAGTTTGTTTATATGGATTTGACGTTGCACAATCGAGGAACCATTGCACTTCAAAATCTTGAATTTAGTATTTCCTGTGATCACCCTTTGATAGAATTAATAGACTTTCAGCAAGGTGTTGAGAGCCTTCAGGCAGGAGAATCCATTGAGCTAAGTGCTGTGTTCAGTTGTTTGTGCGATAATCAGATTGGTGATGGACAAAATATTATACTTCAAATGGACGTGCAAAGCCAGGATAAAGACTACAAGCGTTCTTTTTACTTAAAAACGGCTTCTCCATCCCTAATTCTCTCTAATTTTTATATCGAGGATGATGATGGAATACTTGAACCTGGTGAAAGTTCTACCCTACGGATACAGCTTAGAAATAAGGGGAAGCGAAAGTCTGAAAATACAACTGCTTTTTTGATGCCAATAGATTCAGGTATTACTGTTAATACAGGGCAACCAATGAATTTAGGCACCATACTACCGGGAGAATTAATTACGGCTGATTTTAGTATAACATCGGATTATTCAATCGCTTATGGTTCAAATGTAAGCTATGTGCTTAATATAACTTATGAGGAAGGTGTTGCCAGGGGATTTTATCTCAGACATAGGGTTGGGAGGGTTCCTGTTTGCATCATCGATTTGGATCCGGGAACACATTCAGGTCCGCAAATTTTCGAATTGCTGCAGCAAATGGAGGTGGAAACCGAGTACTTTCAGGTTTTCCCTATTTCGCTTGATAAATACCAGGCTTTAATCTTATGCCTTGGAATAGAGAATTCATTCCATGAAATAACATATTCCCAGGGCGTCTCACTGGAAAATTATCTTGCTCAGGGGGGAAACATATACATGGAGGGTCGCATTGTGTGGCAGCAGGATCCCCATTGGAATATTCTTAATTTGTTTAATATTGAAACTATAAACTCTCCCGGACTTTATGAAGTATTGGATGGTGTTGACAGCACCTTCACAGAAGGCCTGAGTTATAAATATGTCAATATACAACCTTTTTGTTATTACTATTTGGAGCCTGAACCTCCTGCATTTTCTATTTTTACAGGCAGGGAATACCCCAATTGTGCAGCCGTGGCTTATGATGCAGGAAGTTATAAAACTATAGGAACAATTTTTGAACTAGGTGCCCGGGCCTCCTCGGATACATGTTTCCTTGAAACCTATATGCAGGAAGTACTAAATTTCTTCGGTGTTATACAGAGCTCCTTAGGAATTGAAGAAATTCCCTCTGTTGAAAATGTTTTGGCTTTACAAAATTATCCTAATCCTTTCCGTTATAGCACAAGTATACCAATTGTACTGGATAATAAAAGAGCTGTGGAAGCTGCAGTATATGATCTGCAGGGAAGACGGGTGTTTGATTTGTTACAGCTAACAAGCCTTGAAGCAGGCAGGTATTTATTGAATTGGAATGGTAATGCAAATGATGGGAGCCAGGTTCCTGGGGGAATTTATATTTATAGGATCATTGTTAACGGTATGCCATATAGTGGCAAGATGATATTGATTCGATAATGTTTATATGCGAGTTGTTCTGCGCACCAAGGGAGAGCAGCACTCCTCAGAAAGACAAAAATTGTTTAATGGTTTGGTTGAAGGCGAAAGTTGATAAGTGAAGTGATAAGGTCCATAGGAGAAGAAGAATGAGATAGATGAGTGAAGAAGTACTTCGCCATCTACATTCTCAATCTCCTTCCACAATCCACTTCTTCATTCTTCTATCATCTATAAAAAAAAGCCCCGTCGTTTTCAAAACGGAGCTTTCTGATTAAGTTGCCTGCCTGGAAGACAGGACTTTGTGGTTTAACCCAAAAACCAGTGGGAGTTACTGGATTAGCTTCGGTGATCCAGAGTAGGGGGGTGTCAAAACAAAAAGCCTGATTCGCTGCGCTCATTTCGGTCTTTCCTTTTATATGCTCGGCTTCAAGATAGCTTGGTAAATACTGGATTAGCTCAGCTTCGCTTCGCTGATCCAGAGTAGGGGGGTGTCAAAACAAAAAGCCTGAATCGCTTTGCTCAATCGTCCTTTTCTTTTGCATATTCGGTTTTCAAGCAAGCTTGAACCTCTATGCAAAAGAAAAGCCCGACACTCCGTGTCAGGCTTTTTGTTTTGTGGGAGTTACTGGATTCGAACCAGTGACCCCCTGCTTGTAAGGCAGGTGCTCTGAACCAACTGAGCTAAACTCCCGTAAAGAACTTTCCCCCGAAAGGGACGGCAAAAGTAATACGAATATTTGTATTCGCAAAATATTATA
>JAUVKW010000105.1 GCA_030596025.1 Bacteroidota bacterium
AATAGACCTAAATTCCCAAAACTCCCTAAAGAATTAGTAGGAAAAGATTTGAAAAAAGTTAGACCACACGATGGTATATTGAGATTATTTGAGAAGATGCTCACTCACAAACATGTCCAATTCAGGAAACCAGAAGAATTACTATGACCCCCAAAATAATTTTATTAACTCAGTCCTGGTATCTAAAAAGGGCAATCCAATCAGCCTAAGTATTATATATTCTATTATAGCTCAAAAACTTGATCTACCTGTTTATGGAGTAAATCTCCCAAAAAACTTTATCCTTGCCTACATAGATAAAGAGCCATCAAACCTGAAACCCTTTCTAAAATCAGAATCTGATGTGCTTTTTTATATCAATCCTTTCAGGAATGGAATTGTACTTAGCAGAACAGAAATTGAAAAGTTTGTGAAAGGTCTTAACATTACTCCCGAACCGGCCTTCTTCGTGCCCTGTTCCAATATTCTTATTATACAAAGACTTATTTCTAACCTGGTATTTGCCTATGAGAAACTTGGTCAAGTAGAAAAAGCAGATATGTACAAGCAGGTTTTAAAGATTGTATCCGAAGAGGATACGGAAGGATGATCGATGAAGGTTGTATAAGGCTAATGGCGCAGGCTTGCCACGTTTGCCCCATGAAATTCTTTTTATTTCATCAGGGTGAAATGCGACGAAGGTTGAAGATCCTCCTGTTTTCAGGAAACCTAAAGTAAATAAATAAGCAATGGCTGTATTATAGCTACATCAAATAGTGGGCTTACCCGGGGCTATAATTATCTCGTAAACTATTGAAAACAGGAGAGGTGAGTTGGAAAAAAAGCACCAGGCTTCAGCCTGGTGTTAAGGCATAAGTATGAGTCAGGTTTTGGCGCAAATTTTGCCTTGTGTTAAACCAATAGATATGCCCGGATGAAAGGTTTATAGAAGGCTGCAAAATTTGTGACAAAACCGAAAAACAAGAGGTCCACAGCATCTGGCTAATTAACCAAATGATGCTTCCCTGACCGCATGAAACAGGGCTACTTAATTACTATTTGACATTATACATTTGACCTCTGACTTTTGACATAGGATATTGGGAGATATACTTTCCTGAAGGTCTTTAAAATGAGCATTAAATCGGTCCGGAAATTTGCAAATCTTACATATTCAAGATTAAGCTCTAACTTCCTTGGCATCATTACTTTCAGGTAAGTTTCTTCAGGATTATCTGACTCGCCAAGCATTTTGTTTTCATGTACATATTCAAGGGAAGCAAGACCGGTTATTCCTGGTCTTACGGTTAATACCAGACTTTGATCAGGGGTGTATAGTTCCACATATTTGCGTACTTCCGGTCTTGGACCAACAATACTCATATCCCCTTTAATAACATTTATCAATTGAGGGAATTCATCAATTTTGTATTTCCTCAAAAAATAGCCCATCCTTGTTACCCTTGGATCCCTTTGTCCGATTGTAAACAAACCCTTGTGTTCAGAATGAACCTTCATGGTTCTGAATTTTATCACTCTAAAATCCTTATTGTTCCTACCCACTCTTTTCTGAATAAAAAACACCCCTCCTCTGCTTTCAAAAACAATGATAATAGAAATGAGTAATAAAAAAGGAGATAAGATAATCAGGCCAAAAAATGAAAATACAATATCAAAAATTCGTTTGCCCATTAAACCTTTTCTAATTCAATTAGGGTATTGTGAATATAGTTCTTTAAGTTCTTTTCAATCCGTAATAATCCAAATACCAATCTATAAAGCTTTTAACCCCCGATTCAATATCGGTTTCCGGTTTATAATCCACCTGATTAATAAGTTCGTTAACATCGGCCCATGTTTCAGGCACATCTCCTGCTTGCAGGGGCATCATAACTTTCCTTGCAGTTTTACCAAGAGAACTCTCAATAGCCTTAATAAAATCAAGAAGCTGAACGGGTTTATTGTTCCCAATATTGTAAATTCTATATGCTGCAGAAGAGGAAGATGGATCAGGTTTATACCCATCCCAATCGGCATTTTTTTTCGCCGGCTTATCAAGCACTCTAATAATACCCTGCACAATATCATCTACATATGTAAAATCTCTTTTCATTTGCCCATTATTGAATACCTGAATTGGTTTATCCTTTAGTATTGCATCCACAAATAAGAATAAAGCCATATCAGGTCTTCCCCAGGGTCCATATACTGTAAAAAACCTGAGTCCGCTAACCGACATATTATACAGGTAGCTATAGCTATGAGCCATCAGCTCATTGCTTTTTTTTGAGGCGGCATATAAACTCACAGGATGATCTACATTGTCATGAACGCTAAAGGGCATTTGCTTATTTAGCCCGTATACACTTGAACTACTGGCAAATACAAGATGCTCCACAGAATGATGCCTGCAAGCTTCCAGTATATTCAGAAAACCTTCAAGATTGCTCTTCAGATAGGCATGAGGATTAGAAAGGCTGTAGCGAACTCCGGCCTGAGCAGCAAGATTTACAACTTTTGTGATTTTATGCTTCTCAAAAATATCATTAAGTTTCTTTTGATTGGAAAGATCTGTTTTATAAAACTTGAAATTTGAATACTTGGTACTGCTAACGACCTTTCCCTCTGAAATATCTTTTTTCCTGATCCCGGTCTGAGCCAATCTGTTATACTTTAATTCCGGATCATAATAGTCATTGATATTATCAAGTCCGATTACATGGCGACCAGCCTCCAGTAATTTTTGGCTTAGATGAAACCCTATAAATCCTGCGGCTCCTGTAACCAATATTTCAGAATTCATAATAAACTCTTTCTTTTATTTGGCATAATTAACAGCCCTGGTCTCTCTTATAACGGTAATTTTTACCTGGCCAGGATAAGTCATTTCATCCTGTATTTTTCTGGCGATATCATATGAAAGGCTTTCAGCATCTTTATCAGATACATCTTCTGAGCCTACAATAACCCGCAGTTCCCTGCCAGCCTGAATGGCATATGTTTTCAAAACGCCAGGATAAGATAATGCAAGTGATTCAAGATCCTTCAATCGCTTGATATAAGCTTCCACTACTTCACGTCTGGCACCGGGCCTGGCTCCTGAAATTGCATCACATACCTGAACCAGAGGTGCTATAATAGTAGTCATTTCAACCTCATCATGGTGTGAACCAATTGCATTACAAACGTCTGGCTTTTCTTTATATTTCTGAGCCAGTTTCATTCCAAGAACAGCATGAGGAATTTCAGGCTCATCGTCAGGCACCTTTCCAATATCATGCAGTAATCCGGCTCTTTTTGCAATACTGGTATTCAGACCTAATTCTGAAGCCATAATTGCCGAAAGGTTTGCCACTTCACGGGAATGTTGTAATAGATTTTGCCCATATGAAGACCGGTATTTCATTTTCCCAACCAGCCTTACCAATTCAGGATGAAGCCCGTGAATACCGAGGTCAATTGCTGTACGTTTACCTACTTCTGCTATTTCTTCTTCAATTTGCTTTTGTGTCCTTTCTACAACTTCTTCAATTCTTGCAGGATGAATTCTTCCATCTGTTACCAGTTGGTGTAATGCAAGCCTGGCAATTTCACGGCGAACCGGATCAAATGCTGACAAAATAATGGCTTCAGGAGTATCATCCACTATAATTTCTACTCCTGTTGCAGCCTCAAGCGCACGGATATTTCTTCCTTCACGTCCAATAATCCGGCCCTTAATTTCATCAGATTCAATATGAAAAACAGTTACGGCATTCTCAATAGCCGTTTCTGAAGCAACTCTTTGTATAGAAGTTACGATTACTTTTTTAGCCTCTTTATTCGCAGTCAGCCTGGCCTCATCCATGATTTCATTGACATAAGACATAGCCTCTGTTTTTGCCTCCTCCCGCATTGAATCAATGAGTTGCTCCTTAGCATCTGTTCCTGAAAGTCCGGAAATAGCCTCCAGTTGTTCAACCTGTTGTTTATGCATCTTAGCAAGGTCATCTTCCTTACGCTCCAGTACATCCATCTGAGCCTTCAGGTTGTTCCTTATTGCTTCAATATCTTTTCGTTCCCTGTGATTTTCTTCTATCTTATGTGAAAGAGAAGATTCCTTCTGATTAAATCTATTCTCATCCTGAACAAGCTTATTGGTTCTTTCATTGATCATTTTTTCATGATCAGATTTAAGTTGCAGAAACTTCTCTTTGGCCTGGAGTATTTTGTCTTTTCTGACAACCTCTGCTTCGGCTTCAGCCTCCACAAGTATCTTTCTGCTTTTACCTTTGACAATCACCTGAACCAATACAAAGGTAAGTATTGCCCCCAGTGTGAGTCCGGTGGCACCATATACAATAGGTAATATTGCTAGTATAGTCATATTATTATTTGATAATTTGAAGGTTTGAATTATATATAAAAAAAACCCGCATTGATTTCCATAATGTTTTATAAAACCCCAGTTTTTACATTGGGAGGAGTCTCCAGTTCATCTCTGACTTCCAATGTCTTGTTACAGAACCCAAAAGGGCTATGGCCTGTCATCCATAAACTGAGTTGAACTCCAATTTATAAAGTGTTGAGTTTCAAAAAAGAATTACAGAAATAATGCGGGCAAAATTCTTGCTATGTAAAAGAACGTATATTACTCATTTTGTAAATACTCCTCCATCTCTCTATTCAAATCCTGAACTTCTACTAATATAGGAGAAATATCTGACATTTCCTCAAAATCTATAACTTTTACAACATATTGAAGGGCAGCCATGGCTAAAAAATCCTGAATATCCTTATCACTATATTTCTGCTTATACATCAATATCTTCTCATTGATCATTTTAGCAGCTTTCCGAATCTTCTCCTCATCCTTCCTGGGGATCTTTAATGGATAATATCTATCTGCCAGATTTATACGAATTGTTAATTTATCATCCATACCCAAGCAAAAATTATTTATTCAACAGAGCAATACATTTATCAATTTCCCGCACAATCTTATTCACTTTCAATTTAGCCTCATGTGAATCTTCTCCAGAAGCTGAAAAAGCTTCTGCAAGACCTATGCTTTCATATTTTCCGTTTAACTCATCAATTTTTAATTCCTGTCCCGCAATTTTGGAATTCAGTTTTTCAATTTCTTCCTGAAGGATCTGATTTTTTTCTCTGTATCCATCATTCATTGAAATAATTGCTTTGAATTTATTTCTCAAATCACCAATTATTTCTTTAGATTCTGACACAAGAATTAGATTTTAACACAAAGTTAATACAGGAAAAGTTAATTCAAAAAAATAGCCTTTGTTTTTAATGCTTAAGGACAAATAATTTGTTAATGCTTCGTAAAAACGCGCTTATATTATAGCTTTGCATTTTAAATTTTTATTTACTGTTTTTTGTATAATGAAAAAAACCTTGATTACCTTTTTATATTTGAATATTGGGCTTCTCCTGCTTCAACCCTGCAGCAGCCAGAATTCCTTTCCTAAAGATTATTTTTCTTCACCAATTGATTTTCCAATTTATCTGGCTGCAAATTTTGCAGAAATCCGCACCGATCACTTTCACTCGGGACTGGATATTAAAACCAGGGGAAGATCAGGAGAATTTATCCGTGCTGTTGCAGATGGGTATATTGTACGTATCAGCGTAAGTCCCGGAGGCTTTGGAAAGGCTCTTTATATTAACCATCCCAATGGATACACTTCTGTTTACGGGCACCTGGATAAATTCTCTCCAGAGTTAGAACAATATGTTAAGGAAAAGCAGTATGAGAAACAAAGTTTTTCCTTAAGTATTTTTCCCGGGAAAACTGATTTTCCTGTAAAAAGAAATGACCTCATTGCTTATTCGGGGAATTCAGGTAGTTCCACCGGTCCGCATCTGCATTTTGAAATCAGGGAAACGGCCACAGAACGACCCACAAATGCACTTTTATATGGCTTTGATATAGTTGATCGCATTCCGCCCGTAATTACAAGTATTGTTCTGTATCCTATGAATCCGGAAAGTAGTATTCAGGGGCAATCCGGCAAAAAAGTATTTGCCGTCTCAAAGTCTGACGGAAAGTACAAGCTCAATGACACCAGTGAGATCTCTGTAAAGGGGAAAATTGGCATAGGTGTGGAAACTTATGACAAGCTTAACGGAGTCCCAAATAGATGTGGAATATACACCATTGAAGTTCTGGCTGATGGAAAAAGATTTTCCAATACCAGTATGAATGAATTTGCCTTTTCTGAAAGCAGGTATATCAACAGCTATATTGATTATGAAGAAAGACAGAAAAGTGGCAGAAAGATCCGTAAAACGTTTATTGATCCAAACAACCGTTTAAGAATGTACGATGGTACTATTGGAAATGGGTCTCTATATATTAATGAAGGAGAATCAAAAAAAATAGAATTGATCATAAAAGACAGTTATGGAAATACATCAACTATTGATTTTAGCATTAAAGGCCAGGTACCATCACAGCTTGAAGAAATAAATACTGAATCTAGAAACGAGTATTTGATGATTATGCCTTACCAAACAGAAAACAAATACTCTTTTAATGGTTTTGAAATAGACATTCCGAAATATGCCCTGTATGACTCCCTGTATTTCAGGCTCGTAATATCTCCGCCTTCCAAAGGAATTTATTCATGGATATACCATGTACATGACAGATTTACCCCTGTTCATAAAAAATTCATGCTATGTATTAAACCTGAAGAAGTGCCTGAAGGGCTGGAAGACAAACTGCTTCTTGCGGGTTTTGATGATAAGAAAGAGATTTTTGCCAGGGGTGGTGAATATAAAAACGGAAAAGTAGAATTAAGCACCAGGGCATTTGGAAAATATTTCGTAAGTATAGATACTATTGCTCCTGAAATTCTGCCTCACAATTTTATACCAGGTCAGGACCTGTCAAATAAAAAGAAACTTCAATTTAAAATAAATGATGATTTCTCGGGGATTTCTGAATATGAAGGAAGGATAGATGGTAAATGGATATTATTTGAATATGATCCTAAAAATAACAGCTTGTTTTACATATTGGATGAAGACAGAATTGGAAAAGGAAAAACCCATGAACTAATTCTTATAGTTTCTGATCAGAAAAACAACCAGAGCAATTTTACTATGAATTTTTTCTGGTAAGCTGACACTCATTTACTCCACAATTTTTTCGGATAAATCCCTTTGTCCACCCTGGTCATAATTTCCTTTATTACTCTCGGCTTATCATCCTTATAGGTTACCCCGAACCATGATTCTCCACTCTGAAGCACCTGAAAACGAGCCACTTGATTTTCAATTAGCCTGGCAGCTGCCAAAGGAATAAAAAATTCTTTTTTAGGATGGCTTCCAAACTCTTCCATAAAATCACGGAAGTATTCATTCAAATACTTAAATACATTTTGCTGGAAACCCCAGAAATTCATAGAAACAGTTTCCTTTCCAGTCAAAGGAACTTCTTTATCTGACTCATCTAAATAATAAATACCCTGGCTGCCTTTTGTAATATTTAATCTCTCCTCAATAGAAACAAGAAACTGATTGTTATTAGTTTCACAAACACCTCTGGCAACATGGCCATACTCTGATAATGTTTTATCAAGCTGGAAGCCCACCATAGAAAACAAATTTTCTTTCTCGCTATTATTTATAAGAAAATCTGCCATTACCTTATATGATAATGGCCCGTAGTAATCATCGGCATTGATCACTGCAAAAGGGCCATCAATTTTTTCTTCGGCAACCAACATGGCATGACCCGTACCCCAGGGTTTTTTTCTCTTCTCAGGAAGATGCATCCCGGAAGGAATCATATCCAAATCCTGAAAAACATAATCTACTTCTACAAACTGAGACAATTTATCCAGAAACATTTCCTTAAAATCACTCTCAATATCCCTTCTTATTACAAACACAACTTTCCCAAAACCAGCCTTTATAGCATCAAAAATTGAATAATCCATAATAACTTCCCCCGATGGTCCTATTGGATCCATTTGTTTTAAGCCGCCATAACGACTACCAAGACCGGCTGCCAGAATAAGTAATGTTGGTTTCATAATAAATTTGTCTTTTAGATTGACTACAATTATAAATAAAATAATAATTTTGGCATTCCAAATCATAGAATAAAATTTATATGACAACTAATTACACTCTGGAAGTATGTGTAGATTCAATTGAATCAGCACTTGCTGCTCAGGAAGGAGGAGCAGACAGGATAGAACTTTGCACAAACCTATATGAAGGAGGGACTACTCCCAGTGCAGCAGTAATTGAACTGGCCAGGAAATACTTAGATCTGAAGATCCATGTAATGATTCGTCCCCGTGGTGGCGATTTCCTGTATTCCCAGCTTGAATTTGATATCATGAAACGGGAGATAGAAGTGGCAAACAAATTGAAGGCGGATGGTGTGGTTTTTGGTATACTGAATGAAGACGGAACTATTGATATCAATCGTACAAAGGAGCTTGTTGAACTGGCAAAACCTATGACTGTTGCTTTTCACAGGGCGTTTGATATGACCAGGGATCCTTACAAGGCCCTGGAAGACGTTATTCAAACCGGAGCAAACATTCTTCTTACTTCGGGCATGATGAATGAGGCACCAACCGGGGCATTGCTGATCACATCACTTATTAAAAGAGCAAAAGGCAGGATAAGAATTATGCCAGGTGCCGGTATTAATAAAGACAATATTAAAGATATGATCAATATTACCGGGGCAAGTGAATATCATCTTACCGGGGCAAGCATTGTAAAAAGTGCCATGAAATACAGAAACCCTAAGATTTTCATGGGAGGGATACCTGAAATACCCGAATATGAAAGATCGGTTACGAATGTAGTAAGGATAAAATCAGTGATATCATCATTGAGAGAAGCAGAACTTAAGAATAAGCCTTCCTGAACCACGAACCGGAGCTTCGTTTTAACCTGGAAGTTTAAAAATGAACCTGTATCTCGTCTAAAATAGGTGGATTCTTAGTACCTTCAAGGTTCTTTATAATTCAAACATTTTTATCTATTATGAAAAAAACATTCAGGGCACTGGGTTTAATGTCAGGAACTTCACTGGATGGCCTGGATATTGCAGATTGTAGCTTTACATCAAAAACTGAAGGCTGGAACTTTCAGATTAACAGGGCCAAAACCTATGAATATTCAGAGGAATGGAAGGTAAAACTATCAGGAGCACAAAACCTGGATGCATATTCTTTCGCACTACTGCACAAGGAATACGGAGAATACATGGGGGAAAAAGTGCTCGACTTTCTCGGCGGCCAAACTGCCGAAATTGATTTACTTGCCTCGCATGGGCATACAGTTTTTCATCAGCCCGATAAAAAACTCACATGGCAGATTGGAGATCCGAATTCTATCTATGCAGAAACGGGTATAAAAACTATTTCCGATTTCCGGTCTCTTGATGTTGCTCTTGGCGGGCAAGGTGCCCCCCTGGTTCCGGCAGGTGACCGTTTATTGTTTACAGATTATGATTTTTGCCTGAATCTCGGAGGTTTTTCAAATATTACCTACTCTACTCATGGAAAGACTTATGCCTTTGATGCATCTCCTGCCAATTTAGGACTCAACTACCTGATGAATAAGATGGGAAAAGAATTTGACAGGAATGGTGAGACAGGAAGGAATGGAAGTATCAACCAGGATCTGTTGCAAAAGCTAAACCTCCTGCCCTACTATCAACTGGCTCCTCCCAAGTCACTCGGAAGAGAATGGATGGAAAGTGAATTTATTCCTATCCTGGAACAATCTTATGTCTCAGATATAGACAAACTTCGTACTGTTTACGAACATATTGCCGTACAGATAGCAAAAACCATTGCCGCTGAGAAAAAGGGGAAGTTGCTTGCAACAGGAGGTGGTGCTCACAATAGCTTCCTTATTGAAAGAATACAGTCAGGAACCCAGCATCAGGTAATTGTGCCGGATAAAAAGATCATTGATTTTAAAGAAGCCCTGATCTTTGCGCTTCTGGGAGTTTTAAGGCTTAAAAATGAAAATAACTGTCTTTCTTCAGTGACGGGAGCAAGCAAAGATAATTCAGGTGGGTTGATCATTGGCTAATAGTTTTTTAATAGAAGATCTGGAGCTTATACAATAATTGCTAAATAATATTATTAATGGAAAATTTCACTGCCTATAATCCCACCCGCTTACATTTTGGAAAGAATGTAACGGATAAGCTTGGAGATGTTGTCAAAAAATATGGGAAACATGTATTTCTGATTTATGGTCAGGGATCAGTAAAAAAATATGGATATTACGACAAAATTGTAAAGCAACTCAAAGATGCCGGCCTGAAAATTACCGAGTATAGTGGAATAAGGCCAAATCCTGTTATAGAGGATGTTGAAAAAGCTGCTGCCCTGGGAAAACAAAATAATATTGATGTAATGCTTGCTCTGGGAGGTGGCAGTGTAATTGATTCTGCTAAAATAATCGGATTATGTATTGCTTCCGATACCAGGGCATGGAATTTCATGAAATGGCGTACCAGGCCAGAAGCCTCCATCCCACTGATCAATGTACTAACACTTGCAGCCACAGGCACGGAAATGAATGGTGCCGCAGTTATTCAAAACCCTGAAACCGGTGAAAAACTGGGTTTTGTTGACGAGCTCAATTTCCCAAAACATTCCTTTCTGGACCCTCAGTTTACTGTTTCAGTTCCTTTCGACTATACGGCATATGGCATCGTTGACCTGATTGCTCATGCACTGGAGGCATTTTTTGGAAAGGGCGAACCAAGCATAACAGACAGAATTATCTTCTCCATTATTAAAGATGCATTATACTGGGGACCTGAATTACTCAAGGATCTCCAAAATTATGACTTAAGGGCAAATATTATGCTGGATGCTACCCTGGCTCTGAATGGCTTAACAAATTATGGAAAACAAGGAGGCGACTGGGGAGTTCATGCAATTGGGCACCAGCTGTCATTCCTTTACGATACTCCACATGGAGCCACCCTCAGTATAGCTTATCCTGCCTGGTTAAAGCTTCAAAAAAACCGGATTCCGGACAGGATAAAAGCCTTGGGGAGAGGATTGTTTGATACCGATTCAGTAGATGAAACAATTATGCTCCTTTCAAGATTCTTTACAAGTTTGAAATCACCGGTGAATCTATCAGATATAAATTTAGGCTTAAAGAATAAATCTGAAATCCTGGAACAATTAAATAAAAGCAGGGCAAGTGGATTACATCATGTTCTAAATAAGGAAGATCATCTGAAACTGGTAAATTTTATGATGTAGCCCTTTTTTCTATTATAAAAACAATT
>JAUVKW010000151.1 GCA_030596025.1 Bacteroidota bacterium
AGCACCGGGCTTTAGCCTGGTGTATAAAGAGATTACCCCAAAAGAGGTCCGGACCGAAACGCAATTTAATATTTTAATTCAGTTATGGACCGCAAGACCAACGATAGACAGAGCGATGCAGAGAAGGATATAAGATAAAAGATATAAAGAGGTATCTTGATAGAGTGACGGATAATTTTGAGACTTTGATAATTAACCGGGGTAAAGATACTGGGGTAGTTATAATTTCATTAGATGAGTATAACTCATTATATGCAACTCAGCATGAATTGTCATCAAAGATTAATGAAAAGAGACTGGATTCCGCAATTGATAAATTGAAAAAGGGCTCATCATTTCAAAAAGATCTCATTATGACTAAATAAGAATGTCCAGTCAGTTGTGGTTTGATTATTAAAAGGGATTAGCGATATTGGTTGGTGTTACTACCTTCTAATATTCAGTTATTTACAGCAAAATATCGTTAGATAAAATCCGGTAAATAAGCCTTGTTGAGGTTTGACTACCGGTCAATTTTCTTTTCGGTAGGGCTTGTTTTTTCTCTTACTTTCTAAACCATCTAAACCACCTAAACCTTCTAAACTTTTTATTCCCACAACTGACAATTATCACTAATCTTATTAGACTAAATTTCTACATTTGTAAAAATGAGAAGTCATAAAAATATTCCTTAAATGAAAGACACTGCGTTCACAGAATTCCATAAACAATTAGGTGCTAAGATGGTGCCATTTGCAGGCTACCTTATGCCCATTGAATATTCAGGAATTAACAATGAGCACATTCATGTACGAAATCATCTTGGAGTTTTTGATGTTTCGCATATGGGGGAAATTTGGGTGAAAGGACCTGATGCTCTGGAGTATTTGCAATATATTACTTCGAATGACGTATCGGTGCTTAACGAGGGGAAGATTCAGTATTCATGCTTCCCAAACGGAAAGGGTGGGATTGTAGACGATCTTCTTGTATATTGTATGGGCATGGAAAACTACCTGCTCGTGGTAAATGCAGCCAACCTTGAGAAAGACTGGGAATGGATTGTGAAGCAGGGAGAAAGCTTTGGTTTAAAACCCGGAGTTGAACTGATCAATACTTCTGAAGAAACTGCTCAACTTGCTGTACAGGGACCAAAAGCCCTGGAAGCCATGCAAAAACTCACTGAAGAGAGTATTGTAGACATGGAATTTTACACCTATAAAATAATAGAGTTCGCAGGAATCAAGGATGTATTATTTTCCACAACCGGATATACCGGTGCTGGAGGATGTGAAATTTATGTAAAAAACGAAGACGGGAAGAAACTATGGGATGCAGTTTTTGAAGCAGGAAGTGAATTTGGTATTTTACCCATAGGCCTGGCAGCAAGAGATACGCTAAGACTTGAGATGGGTTATTGTTTGTATGGCAATGATATTAATGAAAATACTTCACCAATTGAGGCTGGACTGGGTTGGATTACTAAATTTAAGGAGGATAAGAACTTTATTGATAAAGATTATCTCTTAAAGCAGAAAGAAGAAGGTGTGGAAAAAAGATTAAAAGCCTTTGTAATGACCGAGAGAGGTATTCCCAGGCAGCACTATGAAGTGGTAAATGCGGAGGGAGAAAGAATTGGAGAGGTAACTTCAGGAACAATGTCTCCTATGATGAAGCAAGGAATTGGCATGGCCTATCTTAATAAAGGCTTCTGGAAAGCCGGAACAGAGATATTTATTAAAGTGAGAAATAAATCTCTCAGGGCTGAGCTTGTTAAACTTCCAATTTTTAAGGCATGAGAGACAAAAAGAAATAAAAAGCAATTTTATTTACCTAAATTTGAATGTAATTACTTAATCAATAAAAAAATCACAAAAATGAAGAAACATAATTTTTATGCAGGACCCTCAATATTACCACAGTATACCATTGATAATGTAGCAGAAGCTGTAAAGGATTTTGCCGGTACCGGATTGTCTGTCATGGAAGTTTCTCATAGAAGCAAGGAATTTATTGCGGTAATGGACGAAGCGCAACAATTGTTTAGGGATTTACTCGAAATACCGGACGGATATCATGTATTGTTTTTAGGGGGAGGTGCCAGTACACAGTTTACAATGATCCCCATGAACCTGATGAAGAATAAATCTGCTTATCTGAATACCGGCTCCTGGGCTTCGAAAGCAATTAAAGAAGCAAAGCTTTATGGAGAAGTAGTGGAGGTTGCCAGTTCCAAAGAAGCAATATTCAACTATATACCCAGGGGATATGAAGTCCCTGGCGATTCTGATTATTTTCACATTACTACCAATAATACAATTTACGGAACCCAGATTACTGAGGATATGGATTGTAAAGTCCCACTTATTGCAGATATGTCTTCAGACATCTTCTGCAGGCCTGTGGATATTTCAAAATACATTTTAATTTATGGTGGTGCACAGAAAAACCTGGCTCCTGCAGGGGTTACATTTGTAATTGTTAAAGAAGATGCCCTTGGTAAAGTAGACCGTCTTATCCCTACTATGCTTGATTATCGTACACATATTGACAAGGGATCGATGTTTAATACTCCACCTGTATTGCCGGTTTTTGCAGCCCTTCAAACTTTAAAATGGCTGAAAGGCCATGGCGGCTTAAAAGAAATGAATAAAAAAAATATAGCCAAAGCAGGATTATTGTATGATGCAATTGAAAGGAATAAACTATTTAAGCCTACTGTTAAAGATGTTAAGGATCGTTCTATCATGAATATTTGCTGGGTAATGAATGAGCAATATGCAGAACTTGAAGGGGAATTCTTTGAATTTGCTACCGCGAAAGGAATGATTGGAATTAAGGGACATCGCTCTGTTGGAGGTTTCCGTGCTTCAACTTATAATGCTTTACCAAGGGAAAGTGTAGAAGCCCTTATTGAAGTGATGCAAGAGTTTGAAACTTCTAAAGCTTAGTTTCCGCAATTAGCCCAGGCATAATACAATACAAGAATTGAAACTATAAAATAATAATGAAATGTGAGCTGTCCCTACAATATCGGGATAGGCATTTGACCAAAAAAAAAATACTCAAATGAAAAAAGTACTTGTTGCCACTGAAAAACCTTTTGCCCCTGCTGCTGTTAGTGAAATTCGGGGAGTTCTTGAAAATGCGGCTTATGAATTGATTCTGCTTGAAAAGTACACAGATCCATCAGAACTGATACAGGCAGTGTCTGATGTGGACGCCCTGATTATACGAAGTGATAAAGTTACTGCGGAAGTTCTGAAGGCAGCAAAAAATCTGAAAATTGTTGTTCGTGCCGGGGCAGGTTATGACAATATTGATCTTGTTGCTGCTACTGAGGCAAATGTAGTAGCTATGAACACACCCGGGCAAAATTCAAATGCTGTGGCAGAACTTGCCCTCGGTATGATGGTTTATATGGCCCGTAATGGTTTCAATGGGACTGCAGGGGCTGAATTAAAAGGGAAAACCCTGGGTATTCATGCTTTTGGCAATGTGGGTAAATTAGTTGCGGGGATTGCGAAAGGTTTTGGTATGAAGGTTTTTGCTTTTGACCCTTTTGTTCCGGCAGAGCTAATAGAAAAGGAGGGTGTGGAAGTTGTAAAATCAGTTGAGGATCTGTACAGGAACTCTCAGTATATTTCCTTGAATATTCCTTCTAATGAAAAAACAAGATCTTCCATTGGTTATGAGATTTTAAACATGATGCCTGAAGGTGCAAGTCTGGTTAACACTGCACGCAAAGAGGTAATTGATGAGAAAGGTTTGTTGAAAATATTCTCTGAAAGACCAGATTTCAAGTACCTGTCAGATATTGCCCCGGATTGTCATGAGGAGATTGTAAATGATTTTCCCGGAAGGTGTTTCTTTACACCCAAGAAAATGGGGGCGCAGACTGCTGAAGCAAATATAAATGCAGGCAAAGCTGCGGCCAATCAAATTGTTGCTTTCATTGAGAAAGGAGTTACAACTTTTAAGGTAAACTAACTCCCGGTTTATATGTATCGCTTATCTTTCTTTCTGATTTTTGTTGCTTTTTTTTCTTTTTCCTGTTCTCAGAAAAAGATACAAAGTTCTGATTCAATCGGGGAATATCGTTTCATGGCATTGCCAGATAGTGTATTACCAGAGGTGGAACAAAGTGATATTTCCGGTACTGAGAATAAGCCCCCTTATGAATATAAGGTGTTGAATGCTCAGTTCATGGGATCATTAAGTTTCAAGAATATGGGCGATGGACAGAATGTTCACCTGAATTTACGGTCTCCCAATTCAGGCGGAAAACTCAGGCTGATGCCCGGTTTTATTATTCGATCAGAAGTTATTGAATCATATTCTCCCAACCGGCTGTCATTTTACAGGGTAAAATTCCCTTTTTATGTATATCTCAAATATGATATTGAAGTTGATGATGGGATAGTCGTATTCAGATCTACCATAGAATTGGAAATTGAGATCAATGAACCCGGAGAGTGGAGAGTAAATATTTATCATTAATCAATAGTCAATAATCATTAATCAATAATCATTGATCAATAGTCATTAATCATTAATCAATAATCATTATTACATGGCAGTTCTAAAACCATTTAAAGGGATCAGGCCTCCTGTTAACATAGCCTCAGATTTGGCTTCAAGGCCTTATGATGTTCTGAATTCAGAAGAAGCAAGACTGGCGGCGCAGGGAAATAAGTATTCCCTTTTGCATATTATTAAACCGGAAATTGATCTGGAACCTGGCATTGATGTTCATAGCAAGGAAGTATATGATAAGGCTGTAGAGAATTATAGCGATTTTAAGGAAAAAGGATGGCTGATACAGGATAATAAAGAGAATTACTATATCTATGCTCAAACTATGAATGGTAAAACTCAGTATGGATTGGTTGGGTGCTCTTCGGTAAAAGATTATATGAATGGGGTAATAAAGAAACATGAATTAACGCGCCCCGATAAAGAGGAAGACAGAATGATTCATGTGCGAATTAACAATGCAAATATTGAACCCGTATTTTTTACTTATCCTGCAGTCCCTGAAATTGACAATATTGTTGAAAATTATGTCAGTAGTAATGAACCTGTATATGATTTTGTTGCGGAGGATGGGGTAGGACATCATTTTTGGGTAATTGACAGCAAAGATTTAATTGAGAAAATAGGCAATCTCTTTGAACAGGTTCCGGCAACATATGTCGCAGACGGCCATCACAGAACTGCTGCTGCAGCACTTGTTGGGAATGAAAAAGAGAAAAACAATCCTGCCCATACAGGGCAGGAAGAATACAATTTTTTTCTTACAGTGCTTTTTCCTGATAACCAGCTTACTATTATTGACTATAACAGGGTAGTAAAAGACCTGAACGGAATGAGCTCCGGGGAGTTTTTAAACGGGCTTGCAAAAAGTTTTGTGCTTGAGAAAAAGGGGAAAAAGATATTTAAACCAGACATGCTTCATGATTTCTCCATGTATCTTGATGGAGAGTGGTATTCCTTGTCAGCAAAAGAAGGCACTTATGACAACAATGATCCGATTGGTGTACTGGATGTAACTATACTTACCAGGGAAGTTTTAGCACCCCTGCTTGATATAACTGACCTTCGTACTTCAACCAGGATTGATTTTGTAGGTGGAATAAGGGGATTGGACGAGCTTGCGAAAAGGGTTGATTCAGGTGAAATGAGAGTTGCTTTTGCATTATACCCTGTAAGTTTGAAACAGCTCATTAATATTGCAGATACAGATAATATTATGCCCCCAAAGACTACCTGGTTTGAACCAAAATTGAGAAGTGGTCTGGTTATCCATGCATTGGGTTAAACCGAAATATTTTTTCTTACTTTTGAATACAATTCCAAATTGAATAATTCCAAATTGAATTATGGGACTCATTTCTGATAATATTCAAAGCTTTCTGGAAAAAATTCCTGAAAATGTTCAGCTTATTCCTATATCAAAAACTAAACCCAATGATATGATCCTTGATGCCCGGCAACATGGATTTAAGGTGTTTGGGGAAAATAAAGTGCAGGAACTTGTCCGAAAATATGAAGAGCTGCCAAAAGATATTCAATGGCATATGGTTGGTCATCTTCAGTCTAATAAAATGAAGTATATTGCTCCTTTTGTACACCTGCTTCATGGAGTTGATAGCTTTAAGCTCATTAAGATAATGAATAAGGAAGCAAAGAAAGCAGGACGGATACTAAATGGTTTGTTTCAACTTCATATTGCATCTGAAGAAACAAAGTTTGGTTTTTCACCTGATGAGATTTTTGGGATTCTGGATTCAAGGGAGTATGCAGAAATTGAAAATGTCAGAATGATTGGTGTTATGGGTATGGCAACTCTAACGAATGATGAAAAGGTAGTAAGCAAGGAGTTTAAAGAACTATACTCCACTTACAGGGATCTTAAATCCCGGTATTTTCAAAACGATGAGAGCTTTAAAGAGATCTCTATGGGTATGTCAGGGGATTTTGAAATTGCTATTAAAGAGGGAAGCAGCATGATTCGAATAGGAAGTGCAATTTTCGGAGAGCGGCACAAATAAATTATTAAACAAAAAAACCTGGACTTATGGCAGAACTGAATGTTAAGTATCTTGGCTTGTCTTTAAGAAATCCTATTATTGTAAGTAGTTCGGGACTAACCGATTCAGTAAAAAAGATTATTGAAGCAGAGAAGGCTGGTGCAGGGGCAGTTGTCCTTAAGTCTTTGTTTGAAGAACAATTGAGTTTTGAAGCCGGACAGTACCAGGGCAATAGTGATTACCCGGAGGCTGATGACTATATTAGAAATTACACAAAGGATAATTCAATTGATAAGTATCTTTCTCTTATTGAGGAAGCTAAGGCTGAGGTTAATATCCCTGTTATTGCAAGTGTAAATTGTGTATCTGCAAAAGATTGGCTTGATTTCGCAAAGAAAATCGAAGCTGCAGGTGCAGATGCATTGGAAATCAATGTATTTTTTCTTCCAACTGATAAAGATCAGACCTCTTCACAGCAAGAGGAGCTTTATTACGAGTTAGCTGAAAAGTTGAAGCAAATTATTAATATCCCACTTTCTTTTAAACTGGGAAGACAATTTTCAAATCTACTCAACCTTGTGGATAGAATGTACAATCGGAGAGTGGCGGGAGTGGTTCTGTTTAACCGTTTTTATGAGCCTGATATTGACATCAAGGAATTGAAATTAATTCCTTCTGATGTTTTCAGTTCTCCTTCAGAAATCAGGCAAACCCTGCGATGGGTAGGGATTTTATCAAATTCTGTTGAACATATTGATATAGCTGCTTCAACAGGGGTGCATGATGGAAGGTCTGTTATTAAGCTTTTGCTCGCTGGTGCCTCTGCAGTTCAGGTATGCTCGGTTTTGTACAAAAATGGGATAGGGCATATTTCAAGTATGATCTCTGAACTGGAGATATGGATGGACCAGCAGGGATTTAAAAGTATTGAGGATTTCAAGGGGAAATTGAGTTATCGTAATATCTCCGACCCTTCGCTATATGAGAGATCTCAGTTTATGAAATATTTCTCGAGCCATCATTAATTTGCAAAGCTATGAGCTCTTCCAGATCTGTATTTTCAAATTTAATCTTCAATAGCTATTTACTTGTAGGACTACTTTTGTTTACTAT
>JAUVKW010000026.1 GCA_030596025.1 Bacteroidota bacterium
TCGCGGTTTAGTTTTTTATTAAATATTACCTCTCTCATTTGCTCAACAGCTTCATCGGTAAGTACATTATCTTCAAGCATCACAGCTTTAAATCCCTTACTACCGATATCAGGCCAGTAAACAGGCTTGTAATTATTAACAAAAATAGGACGTTTTGCCAGAACCGCTTCAACAAATGCATTACCAAAACCCTCATAAGTACTGAAATATGTACAGGCAGTGGTATTTGCATAAGCATCGGATAATGAATAGCTTGTATCACTTCCGTCTCCCGAAAGCCCCTTATTATGTATAATATGAGAAGCGAAAATAATTTGCCTGCTTAATTTCAATTCATGGATAAGATTGACAAGCATATTATAATATATACTGCCTTCATCATCTTTATAATTTCCGGTAATAACAAGCTTTATTTTTTTATTATCAAGCTTGTCAATAAGATTAATAGCAACTTCAATTCCTTTTCTCTCAACAATACGTGTTATCTGAAAAAGCAAAAGATCATCTTCTTCAAGGCCCAGGTCGGCTCGAAAATTTTTGTTTTTTGAAGTTTTTTTGCCAAACGGAACATTAAAATCCATTACATTAGGAACAACAACTGAATCTCTATTATATATCTCTTTAAGTGTTTTTTGTGCATTTAAATTAATAACAGCATGATAAGAGTTAGGAAGCCTTAGGGGAAATGCATTTTCAACGAACTTGTTAATTTCTTTGTGTGGAGAAATATACCTGTCACCCCTTTCCCAGGCAAAATCATGATCATGTGTTATGGTAGGAATACCTAGTTTTTCAACGGCCATAACAATTCCTTTACCCATTTCAAGATGAGACGGTAAAGCAGAAGCATTTTCTGAAATTAATAAATCAAGGCCCTTTTCCCGGGTCCATGCTATAATTTTATCAGAAATGATTGCAGAATACAATTCAAGGTGTTCGTTCAATTCATCTATATTGGTATCCGGGCGAAAGAATGCCTTTCTTTGACTCCAAAAACTTTCTGGAGAAAAAAATGACATTTCAACTACAAGGGTGTCATGTTCTGGGTCAATTGTCCATTCCTGAAACTGACCAGATAGAATAAAAACCTCATGTCCCATTTTTTTCAACACAACAATCCATTTTTCAGCCTCCAGGGCAACGCCATCTACCCCACCAATTCTACCAATTATAAATCCTATCTTCATGATTATTATAAAATTATGATGATAATGCTTAATTCAGAATAAATGATGTATTTCCTATAAGGCTGCCATCAAGATATAGTTCCGCAGTATAATTTCCGGGGATTAGCTGACCATCATTATTCCAATAAATACACATATCGATATCCTGGTTCATATAATCAACAATTCTATTGGCCGAATATACCAGTTGTTTATCTATAAATTCAAATAGATTTTCAACAGAAGAAGTAACAACAATTTCATCTGGCCTGATAATTCTAAGAAAAACCTCCTTTTCTCCTGCTGATGCGATTGGATTTTCCCGTAAGGTAAAGCAAACCCGGATTTTGTCAATTTTAGAAATTTTCTTTTTTTCTTTTCCTTTAGAGTTCAGTGGTATAGCAAAAATATTTTTTGCCTGCAAAACGGAAGCGATTTCGACTTTTGAATTTAATTCATCTTTAATTTTCGAAAGCTCAGTGTTTGAATCCTTAACTTCTTTTAACTGGCTGCGCACACTAATATTTTCAGTTGTAAGAGCAATATTTTTTGTGTTCAGGGAATCTATTTGTCTTATATAGCTTTTCATGACTGAACGAAGAGTTGAAAGCTCTTTTTTATACAATCTTATTTTTTGTGCACTTGAAGCCTGAACGGTGAGAAGTCTTTTAATTTTATCCTGCTGTACCCCAATTTCAACGTTCATACTATCGTTATTGGTTTTAAGAGTGTCATATTGATACATTAAGCCGGAAAGCTCGTTTGCAAGAGAATCTTTTTCTGATGTTAAGACCTCTTCCATTTCAGTCATTTTTGACTTCTGATCAAAATGAAGGTAAACCAGAAATGCCAGGATGATACTTAATACAACTATAATGACAATCAATAAGCCTGGCTTTTTGTTATTGGGTGGCAAAACGGGCTCCAGGTCATTATTTTTTTTCATATACATAATTGAAAAATATTGAAGTTTAGGGAATACTTATAAAAACTTTATTTTACGGGGTTTTATTATTGCAATCAGGATTCTTTTGTGATAATAGATTTATTTGACTTTGCCTTGATTTGCGACAGCTTCCATTGCTGCCTTAACTTTTTCCGCATCACCCAGATAATATCTGTCAATCGGCTCTATATTTTCATTAAGTTCATATACAAGAGGCAGACCGGTAGGTATATTAAGTTTTAATATTTCTTTATCAGAAATATTATCAAGATGTTTTACAAGAGCCCTGAGGCTATTCCCATGGGCCGCAATAATAATTTTCTTTCCTGCTTTAATGGCAGGGATAATTTCCTCATGCCAATAGGGTAAAAAACGATTGACAGTGTCTTTAAGGCATTCAGTAAGTGGAAGATCTTGTTCATTTACATCTTTGTAAATAAGATCATTGCCCGGATAGCGATCATCATTTTTATCTAAAGCCGGGGGTTGAATATCATAGCTTCTACGCCAGATTAAAACCTGATCTTCTCCGTGTTTTTCAGCAGTTTCTGCCTTGTTCAATCCCTGAAGAGCTCCATAATGCCTTTCATTAAGCCTCCATGACCTTAAGACAGGTATATTCTGAAGGCCCATTATTTTAAGAGTCAATTCCAGGGTTCGGTTTGCCCTTAATAAAACAGAGCAAAATGCAAGATCAAAAACAAATCCATTTTCACCCAATACTTTACCGGCCTCATTGGCTTCGTCAATGCCTTTTTCGGTTAAATCAACATCAGTCCAGCCTGTAAATCTATTTTCTTTATTCCAGATACTTTCCCCGTGGCGAAGCAAAACAATTTTATACATAAATGTTTGTATTTATAATTTGTGGTGATTATAATAATATTGCACATCAAAGATAAAACAAATCACTTCTAATAAGAAGTACCAGATTAAGTTAATACAATAAGTAGATTCAATATGTTATTATATCACTATTTGAATATTAATTTGACCATAATTCTCAGTAAGCTTTTAATAAATTTAATCGGAAGGTTTGCAGAAAATGTGCTGTGAAATAATTAACAGCCAAACATAATCTAATACAACCACTACAACTTATTGCATGGTAGTTTATTTTATTTGTTCTAAACCCTCTATTGCGGAAGATCCACCCGGTGTATGTAAAAGTGCTTTTTGAAATAAAACACGGGCTTCCCTGACACGATGAAGTTTAAAATTTGTCCAGCCAAACATAATTAATCCATCATAATCAAAAGGAAATAAATTCACAACCTTCTCAAAATACTTATAAGCCTCACTGTATTCCTCGCGTCCATAATAGATCAATCCAAGACGATGATTTGCAACAGAATTGTTGGGGCAGATTTCAAGAATATCCTTGTATTGTTTAATGGTGTGATTCCAGTTTCCTGCGGCAGATGCCGGATAAACATAGCCAAACTTTGCCTCAATGGACATGGGCTTTAAAATAATTGCCTTGTTATAGTAAGCCATTGACTCACTGAATAACCCAAGTTGATAACTTAACCATCCGAGTCTTAAATTTATTTCATAAGAATTTTCATCATAAACATCTTTTAAAACATCTACTGATTTTTGAATTTCACCTGCAGCTTCCTGCAGGTAACTCTCCTGAAAGGCATTTATTTGTTTGGTGTAATCCTGGGCAAATGAAGTTGTGGTAAATAAACCCAGAAGAATAAATGTTCGAAAAAACATGCTTAAAATTTCCATGATAAACCTCCATAAATTGAATAAATATAATAAGTTTTTGAATTCAGATCTGCTTGTAATGGATCATCAGAAACAAAACTACTGATTGAATTCATATAATTATAGTTTAAAGAAAAAATTGTTTGATCTTCATTAAAGGGAATTATTATAGATCCGGTAAGAAGAATATCTGAAGGATTGGGCCCATTAAATACCTGCCATCCTAATTGAGAAACCATATAGTGCAAATCTCCGGAAGAACCCCCAAATTCAAGCCAAAGTGGGTTAAACACTCTAAATCCAGCCTTATACTCGACACGTGCTCCTTTCTTATACATTTTGGCATCAAAAATTTCTTGTTGCCAATAATATCCACCTTTAAGATATAAATTTAAGTTTCCGAGAGGAAAAAATGTTAGAGAGGCTCCCTCCTGAATATATTTACCAAAATTAAGGTAAGAGAAAGAAGCTGAACCATCAATTGTTATGTAAGGAAAGTCTTTGGATAGAAACAAAGAACCAGTAAAATCATTGTATTTGTATGCAGGCACATAAGATGTCGAAAATCCCGCACCAGAGTAGTATTCAGGTATTTTTCCAGGAATATAATGCACAGAACCATATAAATTAAAATCTTTACCAAGATAAATACCCCCCAACACAAATAAGTGATGTTCATATAATTTTTGAGAAGTAAAATAATATGCATTCATATTATCCTGGTAATATGTAAATCGATTATCAATAAACAAACCATATTGATAATATAAATTAAATCTCCTGGAGGCTAAATGATTAAATCCCAGATGGAATTTTAGAGAATTGTTTGTAAATACCTGGTATCCGTCCAGCGAGGGATCGTCGATATTATTAATTAAATCCACATCTGTTTTGAGACTCCCCTGGTAATATTGCATTCCTATGCTACCAATTTTAAATTTTGGTATTCGCCCGGTAATATATTTTTTTGTCTTAGATGGAGGAAATTTTCTTGAAATATCCAGAGCGGCTTTTTCTCTTCCGGTAAAGAGATTGGAAAAATACAGGTACTCGAGTAAATATGAATCCCTATCATTAAATTCAGCAGCCTTCTTAAAATGAATCAACGCCCTGTGATAATTTTTTCTTTCATAAAAGGCAATTCCGAGCCGCATTCTTAAGTAGAAGTAATCATTTCCTTCATTTATAGCCTTCTTCCCCCAAAAAGTAAGCTCTGACCAATTACGTTCTTTATATAGACTAAATGTTTTTTTTTCGGGATTCCACACTTCATTTGGATCCTGACCGAAGGTAAAACCAAGACAAAGAAAAACAAATGCCAACACTAAGGTTAATTTGAACATGTAGCATTTATTAGATTTTCTCCTATATATATTTTGAAAGACTGAATGCCGGAATTATCTATTAGAAATTCAAATTTTGTCTCTTTAAAAAGACGTTTTCCAATTAAACGTTTAGATGATGAATTAAGGATTATTAATCCCGGAGATAAGTTATTGTCTATTTTCGAGTATCTGACAGTAAATTCTGCACGAAGAAAAAGGAAAAATGGAGCAAAGAAGTCCTGAAGGAATAATATCTTTTTTCTGAAAATGTGGTTTAAGGGATATTGGTCATGCAATTCAAGATCCTGGTAATATCCGGTTTGTATTTTATAGGCCGCTAGATAGAAATAGTACAATAAGGAGCTTTTATTTCCTTTGAAGTAGGTAAAGAATAACAAAGCACCGTCTTCTTCAAAAAATGCCTGCGATTTGGTATCAAGACATTCAATATATGTTTGATTATAAGCGTTGGTTTTAATTTCCCAGCTTGCCTTTGTTTTTTCAACACCATTATCAGTTTCCCAGGAAAACATCTTTCCGGGAATTAAATTAAATGCTTTTTGAAGAAGAGGGGTAACAGAAATATTGGAAACAATATCATTTAATTTTGGTCTGGAAAAAGAAAGTAATTTTTCACTGTTATCCTCTTTAAGAAGATAATGACCAATTGGATAATCAATTGTTGGGGATCCAATAAACGGGGTAGCCTGAATTTGAAAATGTAAATGAGGGTATGGCGACCTGCCCGAATTCCCACACTTTCCTACAACCTGTCCGGCCACCACCTTATCTCCTTTTTTTACCGTAAATGATTCAGGAACAAGATGTGATAGTTTTGTATATAGATGGTCAGTATGTCTAATGACAATGGTATTACCCCAGTTATTTTTAATATCTACTTTTCCAATTACATTATCAGGAACGCTATCAATCAAATCATCAACATAGCCATCGGCAGGAGCTACTACCGCCTTCCCATAGCAATAATAATCTTCCAGGAAATCGCCATCGTTTTCATATATTTTTTGATCTTCATCCTGAATCATAAAATCCCAGGCGTGTTGCCATAAACCTTTATGTGTATGCTCTCCATTATGTGCCTGAGAAACCTGCCACTCGCCATAAAACGGCAACTGAAGAGAAATAGGAGTTTTTTGTTTAAACCTGGAAAGATAGTTTCGAAATGAATAAAGATTCTTCTCGGGAGAGTTTTGTTGAATAAGTACCTCTGCCAAAGAATCTTTTGCTACAACACGAAACTTTAATATGTATAAAAATAATAAAACCACCACATTAAATGGTAATGAATAAATAGGAAGTCCAAAGTTTATAAAAAGTCTGTTCAAGCTAACTACTAAAATGACCACCATGGGCATTAAAATTATGGTCCACAAATATGAAAGTCTTGAAGGAATAATAAAGAATCCTCCAATGGCAATGGATGTCAAAATAAAATTAAAACCAATATAGCTATAACTGAGCTCAGTAATATTGGCACCAATTAATAAGTAAAACAGGTAGGCTGAATAAAAACCAAGAATACTTAGAGAAAAGGCAATTCTTGAATAATATAAAAGGCCAATAGCTATTAAGATCCCGGATAATACATTAAACTGAAAAAATATTGCCCCAAGGGAAATAAAATAAGTTTTTACGGACAAAGGAAGATAAATCGAATTCCACCATTGATATAACTGAACCAGGCCCTTCCCCCCAAGTATGTACATTTCATTGAGACTATAAATCCCCCTTTCACTTATTCCCAGTGCAGTAAATTCTCTTGTTGCAAGAGAAACAATCCAAAAAGAGAGAATAAAAGAAATACTAAGATAGGGAAGAGCATATTTGCCAATTATGCCCTCGAGGGATACAGAAATAAAAAGTGTAAGCAGGGCTGCTATGAAGAGAATAAAAAACAAAAGCCACCCTGGCGAAAAGTAAATTCCAAGCCCTAATCCAACCAGCAGGCTATTAAAGCCGTACATTCCTTTATTGATTTGATTTTTATCAAATCCGAACCAATAAGAAACAATATTTGTTACCAGAACCGAAAACAAGCCACATATACCCGCAAAAGAATCAATAAATGTAACAAGGAGTAAAAGACCGGCGAACAGCTTTTTGTCAGAGAAGAATACCTGGGAATAACTATTTAAAATCCCCGTAGAAAATTCCCTGAATTGTGTTTTTATATCTTTTAGCCCAGGATTCATAGATTGATATTTTGATTATTTTAGGTGTGGTGGAAGTTTTTCTAATGAAACCAGATCGTCAATAGTTTCATTTCTGCGAATGATGTGAACACCTCCTTTTTCATCTATCATTACCACGTTGGGCCTCATAGTAATAAACTGCATCCATTGTGTCATATTGTATGCACCCACCCTGTTAATTACAACACGATCGTCTTTCTTTAAGGGAGGAAAATCAACCGCTTCTCTTAGTACGTCAATATTCATACAGAGAGGCCCATAAATTGCCGTTTCTTCAGAATGTTCAGAAAAAGGCTGCGCAGGGCGGATATTATGATCATACCAGAAGGCAGTAAACAGAATATTCACGCCAATGTCCAGAATAGTTGATCTCCTTCCGTCAGCCATACGTTTATTGGCTAACACAGTTCCAAGGAGATACCCGGCTTCGTCTATTAATGCACGGCCCGTTTCAAGTATCAGCAAGGGCAAATTATCTGGCTTTATGGCAGAATTAATGAGGGCCGAAGAAATAGCATCAGCATATTCATCAATTCCCGGGACGGTGTCTGATCCCGGAAGATAAGCCCCCTTTAAATTGCTATTAGAAGCAAATCCACCGCCCATATCAATATACTTAATGACATGATTATATTTTCTTTCCAATGAAACAGCCAGGTCTGCCAGTTTTGCTGCCGCCTTACCATATGCATCTGCAGATAATATGAAAGTTCCAATATGGGTGTGAAGCCCAACTAAATCAAGATTTCCACTAAGCATTATCCTGTTCAGGGCATCCCAGGCTTCCCCATTTTCATAATTAAAACCAAACCTATCCCATTGTGGATAAATTCCAGTATCCATGTTGATACGAATTGCCACTTTTGGTTTCTTTTCCGATTTTTCAGCAAGGTCTATAAGAGCATAAAGCTCATCAAAATGATCAATGTGTATAAGCGAACCATTAGCTGTTGCCAGCTCAAGATCTTTTCTTGATTTATCAGGACCATTAAAAATTATCTGATCACCTGGATTATTGTTTCTAAGGGCCTTTTCATACTCAAACCCTGATACTACTTCTGCCCAGGCTCCCTCCTTATGGAAAACCCTGCAAACAGCATCCAGGTAATTCGTCTTGTATGACCAGGCAAATTGAACTTTTGGGTAACGGGTGGAAAAAGCTCTTTCTGCACTTTTATATGTTTTTCTTATTGTTTTTTCAGAAATAACAAAAAGAGGAGACCCATATTTGTCAATTAACTCTTTAACGCTAACCTCATCAATTTCTGTAATTGGCTCCATTCGTGTTTTTAGTCCAAACTTACTGGGCATGCCCGAATTTAATTTTTTAATGAATGGTCGTTCAAATACTAGTTTTTCCATAATTATTGTATTTAGAATAATCTATTTTATTAAAAGTTAAATTTCACCAAGAGTAGATATTTTTTCAAAGTCATTCCAATCAATGATCATGTCGTAAGAATACCGGATAAAAATTTTACCGACATCAAATTTTTCAAAAGGTTTAACTTCCTGGCCCAATGCCAGCTTTAATAAGGCCTCAGGCAAATTTTGTCCCGACCCAACTGCAAGATAAACCCAGGCTGGAATTCGTGGATTGATTTCGATTAGGTATAAATCATTATTGTTTGTTCTAATTAGCTCGAGCTCCATGCCGCCCCTCCACCGGGTTGATTTAATGATATGATAAGTGAGCTTCAACATATCTGGAGCATCAAGCGTAACACCCCCCCAGGCTTTTCCCTTATCGGTAATATATTGTTTTCTCATAGGTACAGCACCAATGGTGTTTCCTTTTCCGTCACCCAGTGCAACTACATTCACTTCAGTGCCCTTAACAAATTCCTGAACAATAACCGGAAAGCCCCATTTAGCACTGATTTTATTAAAATGCATTCTTACCTGCTCTTCATTATAAGCAACATAGGCATCATAAAATTTCCCCTTAACCATTACAGGATATTCAAACTCTTTTCGTATTTCACCAATTTCACTGTGTTTTAAAAGAGAAATGCTTTTCGGAACTTTTAGATTATATTTTTTTCCAAATTCCGGCAGGTTGGCTTTGTGTCGTTCCTCAAATTGTTCTATGGTTGGAAGAAATGTATGAATGCCTATTTTTTCAAGCGTGGAGGCAGATTTCATAAATGTATATAGCTCAGCATCAAAATTTGGTATAAGTACATTAATGTTTTCAATAGAATTTATATAGGCAATTCTTTCTATTAAGGCTCCAGATCCTTCCGAAGGGTAAGGAACCATATAAACTTTATCAACCAGATCTTTCATATAAATGCCGGGTTCAAGGGTTTCGTATGCAAGACCAATAACACGCACATCAAACATTTTTGATTCTCGAATTGCCCTGATAACAGGTATTCCCGGGCCAGGATTATCTGTATTGTTTAAGCCGGTAGCGGCAAGAGTTATTTTTGTTTTATTCATTTTAGTTCGTCTACAGTACTTTGAAAAAATCAGAAATTATACTAATATCCGGTTCAATGAAACCAGAAAACAAGCATGTAACTAATCTTCAAGTAACTGATTTTGATTAAGGCTGTTTATGAAATCATAATAATATTTTTCAAAGGAAATTTCATCTACATCGTATTTTTCAAGGATTTCCTTTTTAATTGCGTCAAAATCTTCTCCTTGCTTTAACAATTCTACAAGTTCTAAACCAACCTGGTTAAGAGAAAAAGATTCACCGGTAGACGGATCAAAAACAAATCCAGACTCGCTTACGGCAATATTTTTTTTAATTTTCATCAGATGTAAATATTTGATTTATAGGAATAAAGAATCTCAAATTTCATACCAATCCCTAAATATGTTTTATGCTTTAAGTTTAAAGTACAATAGAATCAAATTTTTCTTTGCTTAAAAGAAGGGGTTCGTATTCCACACCATTAATTTTCAGCACATTTACAAAAGCTTTGAGGTGATTGTGAGATCCACGAAGCAAATTTTTATAAACCATAGTTATGTCTTGGTTGTCAACGCTTTTAGATAATTCCTCAAGATCAAGGATGTCTGTTTCCTCAATTAATGCCCCGGCCTTTAAAGCCGATACCCGGTCAACAGAACCACTCTTGATGAGTTCATCATACAGAGACTGAAGTTTTTTATCTATAAATACCCCGGGGATATCTTCTGCCACAGGGTCTTTTAGTTCGTAACGATCAATCAGGTTTTTAATTGCATCGGTATGTCTCTGTTCGCTTTTTGAAATATTAGTAAAAACAGGAAGTGGATAAAGCTCATAGAAATACAAATAAACGTCTCGTGCAAGCTTTTCTTCTTCTCTCATAAATAGTATTCCAGACTCTTCTTCATCGCTTAAAGCTTCAACGGGAAGGTTGGTAAGACAGGGATAATCCTGATCTTGTAATTCATATTCATCGCAAATGTCTTCAGTATCAGCAATGACTTCTTTATTGTTATTTGAGTCACAGGCAGTAAGACAGGAAAAATTGAATAATATAAAGGTAAAAACGAAAGTAAGTGTATGTTTTTTCATGATTAAGATATTTATTAATAATTGATTATCGTATTTGACACTGCAATTAATAAAGATATTCCTCAAAACATGTGTAAAATTTGGTAAAAGAGTTATAAGATTTATGTTTTTGATTTAAAGACATTTGCAATAATTATTTATGTTTTATTCGGCAGATAAGTCAGAAAGCGACTTTTTGTAGTTTGACGATCCTTTTTTATAATCACTAACAGACACCCCCGTAATTTTTTTAAATTGATTGGAAAGATATTGAACACTGCTATAATCCATCATATAGGATATTTCACTTAATGTATAATCATCCTGATCGATTAGTTCTTTTGTTCTTTCAATTTTATGAAGAATAATATATTTTTCAAGAGTAATAGGTTCATGTGCTGAAAATGTTTTTGACAATTGCTGGTAGCTTTTCCCAAGCTTTTCAACAAGGTAATCAGATTTGCGAATAATGGAGTTCATGTTGTTAAGCCCGTGTATTAACTCTATTACAGAAACCTTTATATCTTCAACCAGCTGCTCTTCTTTGTCCTCGACTATATCCATACCATATTGTTGAAGCAAAGCCCGAAGCTTTTTTTCTGATAAAGATTCCGTATCAAAAGAAACAGTTATAGAACCAAGAGTAAGGAGGTAGACTACATAACCATGCGAATTTAGCGCCTCCTTTAAAAGAAGTACAGCACTATCACAAACAAGATTTTTTATCTTATAATGTTTGGTAATATATGATTCGCTTTCCATCATATTTTACAATGAAAACAAAAATCAATCCACAAAAACTAAAAATTCAATTAATTAATCTAAAAATAACATAAGATTTAAATAAACCGTTTTTGCGGGAATAGAAATAAATTAAGATTCTCTGGCCAGATTTCTTTTTCTATATATAAAGAACAAGATTGTAAATCCAGCTAAAACAAGAGGAATGCTAAGCCATTGACCCATATTTAAGCTCATGTTTTTTTCAAAACCTACTTGTGGCTCTTTAATAAATTCAATGATAAAGCGGGATGAAAACACTAAAATTAGAAATAAGCTAAATAATAAGCCGTTTAAAACCTTTCCTTTGTTTTTCATATATATCCAATAGAGAAGAACAAATATCAAAAGGTAAGACAGGCCCTCATAAATTTGAGTAGGGTGCCTGGGTACAATTTCTCCTTTATTTTCAAAAATAAAACCCCAGGGAAGACTTGTTTCAACACCATAAATCTCAGAATTCATAAGATTTCCCATTCTAATTAGAAAACCTGCAAGAGCGACAACAGTTACAACGCGATCCATGGTCCAAAAATAGGGTTTATGAACTTTTCTGGAAAATAACCATAGAGCCAATAAAATCGCGACAGCAGCGCCGTGACTGGCAAGCCCTCCATGCCAGACCATCAGTATCTCCAGGGGATTACTCAGATAATAAGCAGGTTCATAAAACAAACAATGCCCCAGCCTTGCCCCCACAATGGTACCAACAGCAGTATAAAGAGTAATTTTATCTAAAAGAATTTCCGGAACCTTTTCAATCTTGAAAAATTTCCCCATAATAAGATACCCAAAAAAGAAACCTCCGGCAAAGAGTAAGCCATACCAGCGAATTTCATGATTGCCAATATGAAACATTGTGGGATCTACACTCCAATGAATAAAATCTAACACCATTTTTAATTTTCTTCAAAACTACAAAATATTTTTCTTAGGATTTCTTAATAAATTTTATGTTTCCAGGTCTCGTAGATTTAAAATTATTCAACCAAACATACAGTCAATTTGCCATTTGCCATTTCTGCATTTATATTTGCACTATAATAATTTTATGAATCCTATGAAACAGATTTATTCATCCGGCAAAATAATTCTATTCTGGATTCCATTCCTGCTATTCATAAATTGTGCCAGAGTTGCCTCACCGCCGGGTGGACCAAAAGATGAAACACCGCCGGAAATTAAAAAAAGCACCCCCCCCAATTACTCTGTGAATTTTACTGACAAGACAATAGAAGTATATTTTGACGAATTTATCAAGCTTGACAACATCAACCAATTAATTGTGTCTCCCCCAATGAAAAATAAACCGAATATAAAACTTAAGGGAAAGGGAATTCAGATAAAAATGGATGACACACTAACAAGAAACACAACCTATACTCTAAATTTTGGTAATTCTATTGTAGATAATAATGAAAGCAATCCTATTGAAAATTTCCAGTTTGTGTTTTCTACCGGACCAGATCTTGATTCGCTAAATTTTTTCGGAGCTGTAATGAATGCTTTTGATATGGAGGTCCCAAAAGATGTTTATATCTTGCTCTATGATAATAGAGCCGATTCGGCAATTTATATAGAAAAACCGCTGTATTTGACAAAAGCTAATGAAAAAGGATATTTTTTTCTTAGCAACCTGAAGGTTGGAAAATTTAATGTTTTTGCATTACAAGATGAAGATCAAAATTATATTTATAATCCACCTGAAAAAATTGCTTTTCTTGATTCAATACTTGTCTTAAGGCCGGAAACTAATGGAGATTCAATACTTGTCTATGACAGCATTCAAATTTCTTCAGTGAAACATAAGCTTAAACTATTTGAAGAGCAGCTACCAAATCAATATATTATTAGTTCTACACGTTCCAGAAAAGACAATATTCTCCTGGTATTTAACGAAGCTTTATTGGAAAAACCAGTATTTTCTTTACCAGACAAGCCTGATTTAACCAACTGGTATATTGAAGAGTCTTTTGCAGTGGGCGACAGTATAGGTATTTGGCTAAATGACACATCATTAATAAACCAGGAATCTGTTGACTTATCTATAAAATACCCTCTTTCGGGGGCAGACAAAGGAAAATACTTAATAGACACAACAAATTTCAGGTTTACTAAACCCAAATCAAAATCACGTAAATCTTCAAAACCCGCTATACAGGCTGAATCAAAATTGATTCTGACCTTTAGTCTGGGTTCTGGAAACAGAATGGAACTTAACAGGAACTTATTATGTTTAAGCCAAACACCCCTGGGATCTTATGATGAAGATAAAATAGCCTTATTTGCTATAAACGACTCTATTGAAACGATAGTTGATTTTAAATTGATTTTTTCCACGCACCTGATAAGAAATTTAAATTTTAATGTTGATTGGAAAGAAGATACAGATTACCGAATAGAATTATTACCGGATGCCATTACCGATATGTATCATACAACAAACGACAGTATTACATATACTTTCAAAACAAGAAAATTAGATTATTATGGAACACTTGTGTTTGAAATGGAAGAAATTAATGAGAATATACTCATACAGCTTTTAGATGATAAACACCAGGTAGTAAAATCTACCCTTATTTCTAATGATACCACCTTAACGTATCAATTTTTACCACCTAAAACATATCGCATTAAAGCAATACTTGACGAGAACAAGAATGGAAAATGGGATACGGGGTCCTGGTTAGAAAGACTACAACCAGAAAAAGTGAAGTATTATTTTGAAGAAATAAAACTTCGATCTAACTGGGAATTTAAAAAAACATGGTCACCTGATTTCTAAATTTAGAAAGGTCTCTAATCAACTATTGAAACTGGCATAAAGAAGTAATACAAGAAGGCTCACATAAAATTATGATTGAAACCACCATAGGAATTGATATTGGGGGCACGAATAGTGTAATTGGGATTGTAGATCTCCGGGGTAAGGTTTATAAGACCGCTACAGTACCAACAACAAAATTTACGGATGCTGAAAAATTTGTTGCAGAATTGGATCTGGCCATACAAAGCTTACTAAATGCAAACAAGGGAAAATTCAAGTTGCTGGGAATTGGCATTGGAGCCCCGAATGCAAATTATTATCGAGGCACCATAGAAAACCCTCCAAATTTGCCATGGAAAGGAATTACTCCCCTGAAAAAACTATTATTAAACTATTATAATATTCCTATAACATTAACAAATGACGCAAATGCAGCAGCCGTTGGTGAAATGGTTTTTGGTGGAGCACAAAAGATGAAAGATTTTATAGTGTTAACTCTGGGAACAGGCCTGGGCAGCGGAATTGTAATAAATGGTAAATTACTGTATGGTTATAGCGGGTTTGCCGGGGAGCTGGGCCATATGAATATGTTCCCAGATGGCCGCCTATGTGGTTGCGGACAGAAAGGTTGTCTTGAAACCTATGTTTCTGCAACGGGAATTTGCAGAACCGTTATAGAATTAACAGAACAGGGATTTGCGCCGGGAGTTCTAAGTAAATACAAACCCGAAGAGTTAAACTCCAGGCTTATTGCAGAAGCAGCTGAAGACGGAGACCCACTGGCACTGGAAGCATTTGAAAAAACCGGCGAGGTTTTAGCCAGGGCAATTGTTAATACTGTTGTTTTTTCAAGCCCTGAAGCTATTTTTCTTTTTGGTGGCCTGGCCAGGGCAGGAAAGTTTTTGCTGAATCCTACACAAAAATGGATTGAGAAAAAAACACAGGTTTTTTTTAAAGATACTTTTCAGGTGTTGTTTTCTTCACTGGAAGAAAAAAATGCTGCAGTATTAGGTTCTAGTGCTCTTGCGTGGAACGAATTGAAAAAATCATAAAATGAAAGAATTCCTTTTAAGATTATTTCCTTTCATAGGCTTTAAATATAGTTCAGTATATTTATAGTATGAGAAGTTTCAATTTGTGGTTCGGCTTAGTTTTACTATTTCTTCTCTGGGCATCCTGTACTTTTTCGAATCAGAAAGCAGACTTAAAGCAGGCGGTACCAGGTCAGACCCCCTCCCAAAATATTGAAGTGAAAATATTTCCGCAGGGTGAAATTATAAGTACAAGAATATCTGCGCCTTCAAATTTTGAGAGAATAAATGTAAAACAAAGATCTTTTGCAGAATTCCTCAGAAACCTTCCCCTGAAACCGCACGGATCAAAAGTTCATTATTTTAATGGTGAAACTAAAGAACCGCAAGGCGTTTATGTTGCCGTAGTGGATTTAGATGTAGGTGATAAGGATTTACAACAATGTGCCGATGCCATAATGAGGCTCAGGGGTGAGTATTTATTTAAATATAGTGAATACAACCAGATACATTTCAATTTTACCAGTGGAGATACTGCAGAGTTTGTTTCATATGCCACGGGTTATCGCCCCCGGGTATCAGGGAACAATGTAAGTTGGTATAAAGATGCAGCAGAGGACTATAGTTATGAAAACTTTCGTAAATATATGACTATGGTATTTAGATGGGCAGGCACCTATTCATTGAGCAAGGAAATGGTAGACGTGAAAAGGCCGGGAGAAATGAACATAGGAGATGTTTTTATATTTGGCGGCTTCCCCGGACACGCAGTTATTGTTGTTGATATGGCACACGATCGGATTACAGGGGAAACAGTTTTTTTACTTGCTCAAAGCTATATGCCAGCTCAGGAAATACAGGTTTTATGTAATAACAATAATGCAGATATTTCTCCCTGGTATTTGTTAAGAGATTCGGGTGCACTAAATACACCTGAGTGGGATTTCAAATTTTCCGACCTGAAACATTTTCCGAATAACAACTAAAAACATGTGAAGTTTTAAAAACTTCCCGGAAATGATTCATAAAGAAACCGATATAGAACATTCAAGCTTGAAATTTAGATATTTTCTTAGTACTTTAGTGATCATACGTTTCGGAAATTTTCCACAATGAATAATTTTTTTCAATTCCTGATTCGTCTATTGGCTATTGGAGGCCTAAGCCTTATTTTTATTGTGGCAGTTATTTTATTGAATCCCACCAGAACTCACAGGAAAAGAAAATCATCCACCCCGGTTCTAAAATACAGCTACCTTACCTATCTGGTTGTTTTTCTTGCTTTTATTTATCTTATTGTGTTCACAGAGAAAAATCTGCAGGAATATTTTGATGAACTTCGTTTTGCTCTTGCTATTGTTGCTGGTTTGTTTCCTACAACTGCCATGCTTTTAAGACGGAAAATACATACAGGAAGAACTGCCTACAATTACACTTTAAGTATTGTGCATTTTACTATTATAGTTTTGTTTATTAGATTTTTCACAACATTTTTAATATTCAATTAAAACTTAATCTTATGATTCAAGAAAACTTGTTGGAATACATAGAAAGCAGTATTAAAAATAATTGGAATATTTCGGCCTTTTCTGATTATCAGGGAAAGCCATATAGCTACTCTGAAGTAGGAGAATTAATTACAGGACTCCATTTGTTTTTTGACGAAAATGGTATTCAAAAAGGAGACAAAATCGCCCTGATTTCAAATAATTCTGCAAATTGGGCTGTAATTTTTCTGGCTGTTGTTAGTTATGGTGCAGTCATTGTGCCGGTATTATCAGATTTTACGGCCAAGGATATTCATAACATTATAACTCACTCTGATGCAAAACTACTATTTTCTTCTGAGCCTGTTTGGAAAACATTAAATATAAAAAAAATGAATGGGCTTAAATCAGCATTTTCGGTTGAGGATTTTACATTTCTTACAGAAGGGGATATAAAGAGTAACAGCAAAGAGCTATTCATAAAGAAGTATCCAAATGGCATTCAGCCGGAGGAGATAAAGTTTATGGAAATGAAAAAAGATGATCTTGCTGTAATTAGTTACACCTCAGGAACAACAGGTTTTTCAAAAGGAGTGATGTTGTCGCACAACAGCCTGGCAGCAAATGTCCGTTTTGCACATCACCACATGCCTCTTAATCCCGGCGACCCCATTCTTTCCCTACTGACAATTGCACATGTATTTGGGATGGTTTTTGACTTTTTGTTCCCATTTACACTGGGTTGTCATATTACTTTTCTTACAAAAATTCCTTCCTTACCGGTACTAACACAAGCATATGCCGAAGTTCAACCGAGATTAATTTTATTGGTTCCCTTGTTGATGGAAAAAATTTATAAGAACAAGTTGGTTCCAACAATAAAAAAACCACTAATGAGGACCCTGCTTAAAATACCGGGCCTCAACCAAATTATTTTTAAAAGCATTAATAAAAAAATCTCTGCGGTGTTTGGGGGACAATTCAGGGAATTAATCCTGGGAGGTGCAGCATTCAATCAGGATGCAGAAAAGTTTTTTATGCAAATTAAATTTCCTTTTACTGTTGGATATGGAATGACGGAATGCGCCCCACTAATTAGTTATGCATCCTGGAATACACACAAACCGGAGTCTTGTGGGAAAGCTGTAGATACCCTGGAAGTAAAGATTGATTCTGATGATCCTGAAAATATTGTTGGTGAAATTATGGTTAAAGGGGATAATGTAATGGAAGGCTACTATAAAAACACTGAAGCAACAGAACTGGTATTGAATAAAGATGGGTGGTTGCGTACAGGAGATTTAGGCCTGATAGATGAAAGCGGGGCAATTTTTATTAAAGGACGCAACAAGAGCATGATCCTGGGGCCTTCAGGTAAAAATATTTATCCTGAAGAAATTGAATCCCTGATCAATACCAGATATCTTATACTTGAATCTATAGTTATTGAAAAAGACCAAAAACTTATTGCACATATTTGTCCTGACCAGGATAAAATGAAAACCAAAGGAGTTCAACAAGATGATTTAAGTGTAATTTTTGAAAAATACCGTAAAAAAATTAATAAAAGACTTCCGGATCACGTGAACATATCTAAATTTGAATTGCACGTAGAAGAATTTGAGAAAACACCTAAAAAGAGCATCAAACGATTCAAATATCAGGAGTAAAAGTATAACGAAGTTACCGATTCGATAATTGATACGGAGGATAAGTCTGCAATTCAAAACCAGAGGAGCTTTTGATATAGCCACCTGCCGGATGGTTTTACAATATATAAACTCACAAAACTTCCGCCAACTTAACCCTTAAATCCTTAAATTGCGCTGGATTTATCAATCTGCTATTACATGGTTTTTATGAAAGTATCTATCAAAAAGAATAATTACTTTCTGATTTTGTTTTTTGTTTCTATGTTTCTCGTAAACTGGTCGAGTTCATATGCACAGCTTAACATTAAGAATTATATAGAAATAGGAAAGCGGAGTTTATTTCAGGGAGACAACGAAGAGGCCATACGTAGATTTAATGCTGTAGTAAAAGTAAACCCGGATCTTTATCAATCATATTTTTTCAGGGGGGTTGCAAAATTTAACCTTAAAGACTATGTTGGAGCAAGAACCGACTTTTCTATTTCCATTGAGCTTCATCCATACTTTACTCACGCTTACCATTATCGGGGAATCGCCCAGGAACGATTAAATAATTACAACTCTGCACTTCAGGATTACAACTCTGCCATTGAAATTGATCCTGTAAATCCGGGCATATATTCAAGCAGGGGCTTTACCAGAATACTTCTGAATGATACACTTGGAGCCCTGGAGGATTTTAATGAAGCAATACTAATAGACCCACACAATTACCAGGCATATTTAAGCAGGAGCATGGTTTGGTCAATGATGGAAAAATATGATCTGGCGCTGGGAGATTGTAAAAAAGCAATTAGTATAGATAAATATAACATCGAATCGTTTTACAGGAGAGGATTGATTTATTACTATATGGAGGACTATGCAAATGCCCGGGATGATTTTAATTTTATCATTCAGGTAGATTCAACAAACTCCAGGGCGTTTTATTACAGAGCCCTTACCGGGTATAAACAAAACGACCTGAAGGGGGCTATGACAGATTATGGCAGAGTGCTTGAAATTGACCCCCTGAATGCACTTACTTATTATAACCGGGCCATTCTACGAACGCAGGTTGGAGATAATCAGGGAGCCATATTTGATTACGACCATGTTGTTGACCTAAACCCGAATAATATATTTGCATATTATAATCGGGGAGGGGCAAAACTTACTACAGGAGACTTGTATGGTGCTATTGCAGATTTCACAAAAGTAATAAAGTTGTATCCGGGATTTACCCAGGCATATTTTAACCGCTCAATTGCGAAAAGCAAACTTTATGATTTTGCCGGAGCACAGGAGGATAGAATACTGGCCGAAAAAATTTCAAATGATAGCTTGTTTCTAAAAGATCTGGCACAAATTGATTCTACGTATTTCGATGAAATAATAGAGTTAAAAGCAAATTTCGATAATGGAAATATAGCTACAGGAAAAACATCTTCAATGAGCTCCGGCATCAAAATGAAGTCAATTTTTATTATTTCAAATGTTGAGGAAAAATATAAGAACCCTTTCTTTGAACCGGATATACAAAAAATAAATATAAGTTTAGACAAGATCTTTTTCCTTGGATTTGTACGTACTGATGATATTGGTGAAGAACAAATTAATAATTCTGACAAACAGCTTGAAAAATTACGTTTAAAACAAGATACATATTTAATAGACTTTTTAGAAGGTATCTTATCTGGGAACAAGCATGATTTTAATTCTGCATTTGATAAAATGAATGAAGCTCTAATCACAAGCCCTGACAACTATTTAATCCACTTTAATATTGGAGGGTTAAAATTTCAACTTACAGAATTGTTAAATACCATGGAAGTGCAAAATGATTTTTTATTAATTGCCGATCGAAAAACCCAGAAAATTCGAGCTGAAAATGTGTCCCCATCACGGTATTTTGACATTATTCAACAATACGACAGAGTGTTGGTATTGAAACCGGGTTTTTCACCGGCTTATTATAATCGGGCATATATTAAAAGTCTTGTAAATGACCTTCCGGGTGCAATTTACGATTATGGCCAGGCCATTTCCCTTAACAAAGAATTTCAGGAAGCCTACTACAACAGGGGGCTTATAAATATTTATTTAAATGAAACCGAAAAAGGCTGTCAGGATTTAAGTAAGGCTGGCGAACTGGGACTCAGAGAAGCCTACTATGCCATTAGTAAATATTGCAGGTAATTATTTTAATCAATTAAATCAATTTTGCCAGCCGGGCGAATATTCTTACCTGTTTGTTCTGTTAATTCATCACCAAGATCCTCCCTGGCGGTTTCAACCAATTGAAATAATTCATTTACCACTTCAGGATATTGATCTTTAACATCATATCTTTCTCCGGGGTCTCTGGCAAGATTGTATAAGGCCGTATCAATAGTTCCTGTGGCATAAGGTCCGGGAAAACCATCATTTCCCGGAAGAACTGATTCATAGGATCGGAATTTATGAGGCAATACAAGTTTCCAAACCCCTTTTCTAACCCCCTCCAGGCTGTTTTTACGATAATAGAAATAGAAATGATCACGGGGATTAGAATTTTCAATCCCCTGCAGGAGAGGCAAAATGTTTACACCATCAATTTTATTATCCGGGAGTTTTGCTTTAGTAATGCTGGCAATGGTTGGTAAAAGATCGATAGTTGAAGATAGTTTATTGCATATTTTTCCTGAAGGAATATTACCTGGCCACCACATAATGCAAGGCTCCCTCTGTCCACCCTCCCAGCTTGTGCCTTTTCCTTCTCTCAAGCCCCCGGTAGATCCTGCATGATTTCCATAATTAAGCCAGGGACCATTATCACTTGTGAAAATTACCAGGGTATTATTTTCCTGGCCAGTATTCTTTAGAGCTTCAAATATTTGCCCCACAGACCAGTCAATTTCCATAATTACATCTCCTAACATGCCCTGGTCACTTTTCCCCTTGAATTTTTCAGATACCCCCAGGGGAACATGGGGCATAGTATGGGCAAAATACAGAAAAAAAGGATCATTTTTATGCTGATTTATGAAATCTACAGCATAAGTAGTATACCTTGTAGTTAGTTGTGCCTGGTCGTCTAAATTTTGTATGGTATCTACAATTTTATTATTCTCAATAAGTGGGAGTTTGGGGTAACGTGCTTTCCAGGGTTTTGAAGATTGTTCGGTTACCGGATTACCATCATAATCTACTGGCCACATATCATTTGAATAGGGCAGGCCAAAATAAGCATCGAACCCATGCTGCAGGGGAAGAAACTGCTCTTGCCATCCAAGGTGCCACTTGCCGACAATTCCCGTTGAATAACCATTATTTTTAAGAAGCTCAGCTATAGTTAATTCGTTTTCATGCAGTCCGGTAGTTGACCAGGGCATCAGGGCCCCGGAAATGCCAATTCTATTTGGATAACAACCGGTAAGCAAGCCTGCTCTGGAAGCACTGCACACTGCCTGGGCAGAATAGAAATTAGTGAATCTCATTCCTTCTGTTGCCATCTGATCAAGATGTGGCGTTGAAAAATCAGTTGCCCCATAAGTACCAAGATCTCCATATCCAAGGTCATCAGCAAATATGATGATAATATTAGGGAGAGATTCTTCGCTCTTTTTATTACATCCTGCAATTATCAGAATGGAAAACAGAAAATATAGAATAAAAAGATACCTGAGTTTTTGCCGGGGAGCCATAGGAAAAAGATTAATTGTTTTAAGCGAATGTAAAAAATATGTTTTGATTTCAAAAATGGATATTTTGACCAGGAGATTCTTGTCGTGAGCAATATTATACCCAAACCTTATGTTTAAGCACACCAGTATCTGGTTAATAAAATTATTCAATAATGTATTTATGAACAAGGTCTTGTTTATACTATCATCATTCAGTCCCGGCGAACAAGCTTCCAGACAAAAAACAACATGATACTTCGCTATGAAATTATAAGGTTAAGTTTCAAATTGTTTACAAACAGGGTCTATTTAACATAATATTCCTGGAAGAATAGAAAAAATATATTGATTTGCTCCCGGGGATCCAGTATCTTTACAGAAATGAGTCAAATAAAAAAACATTGCATAATTGTTGCCGGGGGTAAAGGAATACGGATGAGCTCAAAGGTTTTAAAACAGTTTCTCCCGTTATCCGGTAAACCTGTTTTAATATGGAGTATTTTGGCTTTTCAGTCCTATGATCCTCTAATAAACATAATTCTTGTTTTGCCCGAGGAGCATATTTCAGACTGGGAAAAATTATCCGAAGAATATATTTTGCCAGGTTCGGTAACAATTGTTAAGGGGGGGGAATCAAGATACCAGTCGGTAAAAAATGCTGTAAACAAACTTCCTGAAAATGGTCTTGTTGCGATTCATGATGGGGTCAGGCCACTTGTTTGTCAAAAACTAATTGGGCGTTGCTATGACCTGGCTGAAAAAAAAGGAAATGCAATTCCTTATCTTCCAATACAAGATACTATGCGTCAACTGGTGGACAGTAAAAATGTTTCTGTAGATCGAAATAAATATGTGCGTATTCAAACTCCCCAGGTGATGGATATTAAAATTTTAAAGAAAGCTTTTCGTCAAGCCTGGCATAAGAATTTTACAGATGAATCCAGAATGCTTGAAAGTATAGGGGTTCCTATTTTCCTAATTGAAGGAGACGATGAGAATATCAAAATCACAAAACAAAACGACCTGCAACTTGCCTGGTATTATATGGAACAGAGAATTAAAAATAAAGCATAATTTAACTAATCAAACCATACTTTTCAGCCGATTTAATAGCTTCAATCGAATTTGTTACTTTTAATTTTTCTAAGATTTTTTGTCGATGTGTATTTACAGTATGAACACTTATAAACAGGTTATTTGCAATTTCTTTGCTAATTAACCCTTCTGAGATTAAACCAAGTATTTCTTTTTCACGTTTAGATAAATTAATTTCTTTGGTTGTTACCGGGAAATGAAACAATTCTCCGGTTTTGAAATTTATTACTTTGTTTTGTAAAGGTAAGGATATATCCTGATTAGGGGATAAGTCCATAACACATAAACCTAACCAAATATTCCCATATTTATCCAACTCTAAAGCCTGAAACTGTTCAATAACCCTAATGTATTTGTCTTCTCCGTTTTTTATTCGGTAATCATTAATCAATTTATAATTTTTTCTTTCTTCCAGAGGTAAAGCAAAAGCAACCTTAAGAAAATAACTGGCTATTTTCATTGCATCAAGAACATCATTGGGGTGAACTTTTTTATTAAAATATTCATTTCCTTCTTCATGTGCTTTGTTTATACTAAAACCAAAAATAGTTTCAAATCTCGGTGATAAATAAATATGTTTATTCTGATATAAATCAAAAATAGAAATAGCGCTATTTTCAATAATATTCAACTTTTCCAAAAACTGTATATGTTTATCCAGTATCTGGTAATCTAAATCCTCCGGAATAAAATGTTGATTATTTAATGTATCTAAATACTCAGCTTGTATTTTTTCTATTTCAGAAGTCATAAAATAATGATTTATCAGTATTGATATGCACTTATCCAAAACATAACATTGTAAAGTTAAAAAATATCCATCCCTATGAGGAAAAATATATTTTCTATTTTGTTATCAGTAGTTTTAATTTTTAGCAATTTAGCGTATTCGCAAAATCCCACACAAACAATAAAAGGGAAAGTGTTTGATAGTGAAACTCTAATTGGCCTGCCCGGAGCTACCGTAGTTATTGTAGATTCAGAACCAATAAAAGGCATTTCAACTGATGTTGATGGTTTTTTCAGACTTGAAAGTGTTCCTGTTGGGAGATTAAGCCTTCAAATTAGCTTCCTGGGATATGAAAGCAGAAATATTTCTGATCTGCTTGTTGGTTCGGGTAAGGAGGAGATTTTAAATATTCCATTAAAAGAATCTTATCGCACTTTAGCAGAGGTTGTTGTAAAACCAGATGTTGAAAAGGATAAGGCAATAAACAAAATGACAACCCTGTCGGCAAGAACATTTTCTGTTGAAGAAGCACAACGTTATGCAGGGGGCCTTGATGACCCATCACGACTGGCAAGTTCCTTCGCAGGTGTTACCCCAAGCACAGTTGAAAATAATGAGATTGTTATTCGAGGAAATGCAGCTAAAGGTATCCTATGGAGAATAGACGGTATCGAAATACCAGCCCCCAATCATTTGGCGGGATTGTTTTCGGGAGGAGGTATTAATATGATGTTTAGCACAAATATGATGGCTAATTCCGATTTCATTACTGGTGCTTTCCCTGCGGAATACGGAAATGCCCTATCAGGAGTAATTGATCTTAATTTAAGAACCGGGAATTCCGATAAAAGAGAAACAACGCTTCAATTTGGTTCCTACGGAGTTGAGCTTGCAACAGAAGGACCTTTTAAAAAAGAAAAAAGAGCATCCTATCTTATTAATTACAGGTATTCAACTTTTAGCATTTTGGAGAATTTGCTACCACAGGTTACCGGATTGCCAACGTCATTTGACTTGTCTTTAAAAATGAATTTTCCAACAAAAAAGGCAGGTGTTTTTTCTCTATGGAGTATAAATGGTAAGGGTAAAATTAAATTTGACGCAAAAACCGATTCAACAGAATGGGAAACTAATTATGATAAGTACCAATACGATATTCATTACGACCTTACAGCATCAGGTTTTAATCACAGAAAAATAATCGGTAATAAATCGTATCTCTTTTCGTCAGTTTCGTATTCTGCAACCAGATACACTTACCAATCTACATATTTAAGACAAAATTCAACTTTCATACCTGTTGCTGACCAAAATGAAGTAAATTCAGGATTAAGCCTTTATAGTCATTTGAATCATAAATTCAATAGCAGGCATACAAATAGAACAGGAATAACAATAAGACGTATTGCATACAATTACAATGTACAGGCGAATTCCAATGTTGCCCTTAACGATAGTATGGACTATTTTGTTGACAGCAAAGGAGCAACATCTTCATTTCAGTTTTATTCTCAGTCAAAATATTATTTAAGAGAAAATTTGGTTGTAAATGCAGGTTTGCATATTTTCTATTTTAATCTGAATAATGATTATTCAATTGAACCGAGATTAGGAATAACCTGGAATTTCAGACCAACTCAAGCTTTGAGTTTTGCTTATGGTAAACATAGCAAGCCCGAACCCCTGCGAACATATTTAATGGAAGTACAAACACCTGATGGTTGGAGCAAGCTCAAT
>JAUVKW010000126.1 GCA_030596025.1 Bacteroidota bacterium
TTTTAGATAAAACCTGATAATATTCGTCAGACCGCTAATAGTGGCCTGATGAATTCCCAATTAGGTTTTCCTGGAAAGGATCATGACCATCGAATTCTTTATTGATCTCGGAAAGTGTAAACCTATTCCGGTATTTGAGATAGTATCTTGAACTCCAGAGGAGTTCCATATTTGTAGAAAAGTGTTTCATAGTAAAAGGCGCCGACAGATCAGGTTTATAAGATGTAAAAGGATTCATTCGGCGCAATGCCCTATCGTATTTCAGTACCCTTCATCCCAATATTTCCATATTCATATGGTAAACCACCTATATGTGGTCCGGAATAATGCTTGAATACAATTTAACAATAGGTACCGGACCAGGATATTATTATGCTCTTACCCCAGGCCGAAGCCTGGGGATATTACCATTGATTAATTGAGCATTCTTCCTTCTGTCAGGTTTTCTTATTCCCACGACTAAACGGGCAGAATTAAAACTATTGCCATGATTAGAACTTTTTTTATAATCAAACTACTGCTAATCTCCATGTCTGTTTTCGGACAACAGGAGACAATAAACCAGGTAGATGCCAGCAAAAAACTGGTTAAACGTTTGAAACTGACAGGTGTACCCTACTTTACTCTATTCAATAAAGGAGAAATTGTATATACTCAAAACGGAGCGGCAACAAGAAATGAACTTACCACATTATTTCAGTCCAATATCCTTAAACTTAGCCTGTCTGAACTATAAGAAGTATATTAAAAAAAAAAAGCTGTCAGGTTCTGGATTCTAAGCGACTATTTGGCCATAATAGAATTATTAACAAACTATAATTGAAATGAAAAAAAGAAAAATTTTAAAAACTCTCATCTTACTTGTCATAGCAGGTTTTCTAATTGGGGGGGCAACAATGATCTATATGTTTAAAATGCCCCACCAGGATGTTCAATCATCAAAAACAGATTATTCCCTGACAAGTACTCAGATTGTGGAGGAATACCTGGCAGATACACAATCTGCAAATGAAAAATATCTTGCTGACGATGGCAACTCAAAAATTCTTGAAATAACCGGAGTGGTAAGTAAAATATCTGAAGATTTCAGTGGGCAGATAGTTGTTCTTTTGAAAGCGGAAGGAAGTAAAGCTGGCGTTAGTGCTTCGTTTACAGAAGAAACCAATGCCAATGCAGCTCAGCTAACAGTAGGAGAAACTGTCACTATAAAGGGAGTGATTCGTTCCGGGGCAGCATATGATGAAGATCTTGAGCTTTATGAAAATGTTATTCTGGAAAAAATTGATCTTCTTACAAAATAAAAAATTGAATAAAACAATTTAACAATCAAAATTATGAAAAAAGTAAGTGTTTTATTAATCGGATTTATGTTGCTGGTTGCTGGCAATGCGTTTAGTCAGGAAAGCAACAAATTAGTGAGCTCTAAGTCTCATATCAAATTTTACTCTCACACTTCGGTAGAAGATATTGAAGCTAATAACTATACCGCCGTAGGTACTATCAACACGGAAACAGGAGAGTTTGTATATTCTGTTCCCATGCAAGGATTTGAGTTTGAAATTGCCCTTATGCAGAAGCATTTCAATAGTGACAAATTCCTGGATACAAAAGCTTATCCAAAAGCTAAAATTAAAGGCAAGATCACTAAGCTTGATGATGTTGACTTTACAAAAGATAGCACCTATCCTGTATCTGTAGAAGGAGAATTAACCATCAAGGGAGTAACAAAAACAGTAAATGAAAAAGCAAGCATTACAGTAAAATCGAAGGCTGTTCATGTACAAAGCAGTTTTAATGTTGTTCTGGCTGATTATGGTATAACATTTTTGAAAGGGAAACCTTCAAAAAATATTGCAAAAGAAGTGGAAGTTACCGTACATGGTGAATATTCACAAGAGTAAATTTTCAAAAGGCGCATACTGCATCGAGTCAGTGTGTGCTTTTTACTTTTTCTGTTAATAATCAAATAATAATTACTGCAATTAAAATATTAAATACATCATGCCGGAACTCGAAATTTCATATCTATTCATTGGTTTTGTTGCATGTACTGTAGGTGCTCTTCCTTTTGGAATCATAAATCTAACGGTACTGGATGAAACCTTAAGAAAAGGAGGTCGCACTGCAATAAATATTGCTCATGGTGCAGCAATTGTTGAAGTAGTGTTTGGACTGGCTGCCATACTTACCGGGGGTATTATTGAATCCTATATTAATGATAATGCATTCATTAATTACTTTATTTTAGGCTTATTCATTGTTTCAGGAATGGTCTTCTTTTTCAATAAGAAACGCATATATTTTCCTGATAAATCACATTTTACAGGTTTCCTCAAAGGAGTTTTCCTGAACCTGATCAGCATCCAGGTGTTTCTTTTTTGGATTGTTGCCATAACATTTCTTTCAACAAAAAATCTTAGTCCTCCTGACTCAATTTCAATATTAATATTCCTTATTGGAATCTGGTCAGGTAAAATGATGGTATTATGGTCTTACACAATTTTAAGTAAAAATATCATTGCCAGATCTCAAAAACTTTCCAATAATATGAACCGCATTATAGGACTTATCTTATTTTCTGTGGCAGTAATACAAGCCGTAAAAATGTGATTTTGGCACTTAACCTAAATAACGAGAATTTGAGGTTCATTCTAATTTATATTCATAGTATGGGCTATGGGCCAATTAATATTTCGTCCCTATGGGACTTAAACTGTTTTAGTTGCTGGCTATTCTATAAATATTATGTCCCCAGGGGACATAGAATATTCATAGACAATCTGCTACAAACTGCTAATATTGGAATTGATGAATAATTATTTATTTAATGTTATTTTATCTGCTAATTATCAATCCCGTAGGGATAATATATTTATAGAAAGGACCTTAACACTATCTATCAAGTCCCGTAGGGACGACATATACAAATTTCTAAAATTCATTTGGTGAATATTTCATTACCAAACCATTCTTATTTAAGGATAAGGTTGATGAAAGGCTTCCTGCTATGGAGCGTATAGTAAACATACAAATTGATGAAGAATATAAGATATATCCATATTCCGCTATTCAGAAAGAACAAGTAATTAATGATGTCTTTAATAAAGAAGTCATTGTACTCTTTTTTTCATCTAAGACCGTATCTGTATTAGATAAAGTAAGCATAAAAGAATCTAAAGAAGTTGGCTCTGTTACAGTATTTTTTCCTCAAATAGATGATAAAATATTAACATTTGTAAAGTCTGGTTCTAATTTCATGGATGAACAGACAGGCTCCCTTTGGAGTATTACAGGAAAATGTATTGAGGGTCATTATAAAAGGAGGGCACTACGCCCCATTCCTCATGGAAATCATTTTGCTTTTTCCTGGTTTGCTTTTTATCCCGATAGTGAAATTTATGAAATAGAATAAGCTGTAAACAAGTCGCCCTTCTCTCTCACTACTCACCTCTTCTTTCTCTTCGCCCTATGCCCTGCGCCTCTTCACTCACCTCTTCTTCTCTCTTTTTTTGTCAGGATTACAAATTTCCACGACTAAAGCATAGAATCATAAAACCAAAGAATATGAAATCTGTTGCAAAAGGAAACTTATTACAACTAAAAGATTTGCTGACTCGCATACAGCTTGAAGATTATAACAGAAAATCAGAGGTGATCTCAGGAGCTACCATAGGTCAGCACATCCGGCATATAGTTGAATTCTATTTATTGCTGATTTCGGGCTCTTTCAGCGATACTATTTGTTATGACCAAAGAAAAAGATCTGTACAAATAGAAAATGACCCTTTATTTGCAATTCAAACAATAGAACGAATTCTGTCAGGAATTGACACTCTTATCGAAGAAAATCCGGTAAGGCTGAAAGCTGATTTTACTACAGAAGGTACATCTGTTCTATTTATAAACAGTTCTGTGGGGAGGGAGTTATCTTATTGCCTTGAACACAGCATTCATCACCAGGCAATAATTAAGGCGGGTCTTATTGCCATGGGCTTAAAGGACTTTACCGATGAGAATTTCGGACTTGCTTACTCCACCCAACGTTATCGCAACGACTCATGTGCACAGTAACTTACATACCTCCGACTGAAGAAAGGGATTTTATCCTGACTTCAAACCGTGATGAAAGGGTTTTCAGATCTACCCTGGCTCCGGCTATTTATAAAAATGCAAACTTGAAAATATGTTATCCACGAGACACAAAGGCTGGTGGGTCATGGATAGCTATTAATAATAATGGCAGACTCTGCTGTTTGCTTAATGGGGCTTATGAGGCTCATCAGAAAAAGGAATTCCATAACCTCAGCAGAGGAAAAGTGCTGACCGAACTTGCTTCTTCAAGCATGGGGTCATTTGAATTTTTCAGCAAAAAAGATTTGTCTGCTGTAGAACCTTTTACAATCATCACCATTGATAAGGAAAAGCGAAAAATTAAAAATTTTAATGAATTCATATGGGATGGCCAGAAAAAACACTACAGGTTTCTGGATGCGAATAAGGCCTATTTATGGTCGTCTGTAACCTTGTACGGCAAGAAGGACCGAGAAATCAGGAAACAATGGTTTCAAAATTTTCTCGCAGCAAATAATAAAGATAATTCTCCTGAAAAAATAATGTTGTTTCATTCCGGTAAGCATACATCAGATAAATCACTAAACCTGGTTATGGAAGGTAATGGTGGATTAAAAACCGTAAGTATAACTCAGGTTATTCCAAAAAAAACGGGATTCAAAATGGAATATTCTGATCTTATTGTAAATCATAAAACTATATCTGAACTTTGAAATCAACAAGCAAATATACCGGATTCGCTATTGCTCTTGCCTGGCCACAAACATATTGTAAACAACCAGGTTCCTGGTATGATTCACTTGCCTGCAGGCTTAATATAAGCAAAAACAATTACTATAAAGCCGGCCATGCTGCCCTGATACTGGTTGATAGCAATAAGCATAAATGCAACTATTTTGACTTCGGCAGATACCATGCTCCTTTTCAATACGGAAGGGTACGCAGTGAGGACACTGATCATGAACTCGAAATGAAAATCAAACCAAAAATTTCATGGGATGGGAAAACACTTGAAAATTTTGAAGAAATTCTGAATGAAATACAAGTCAATCAGGCATGTCATGGAAACGGTGATTTGCATACCTCATATAGTCTCATAAATTTTGACCGGGCATTTAATAAGGCCACTCAAATGCAAAATGCAGGGCCAATACCTTATGGCCCATTTCAATATCAGGGAAGTAATTGTTCTCGCTTTGTAAATAAAATTATCCTGGCAGGAAAGCCAAAATGGAATCATAAGATACATCTCAGGTATATCATTCCTTTTACTCCAACTCCCGGAAATAATGTAAATTCTCTTAAAAATAAACTTGTAGTAAAAGCTTTATTGAATAGAGTTAATTTTCAGCCTGTAGCAAATCTGACTAAACAACAATTAGAAACAATCTTGTTACAACCGGTAAGAAATCCAGCCATACCTTTGCATGCTCAATGGCTTAGCGGGGAGGGTGCAGGCTCCTGGTTTGCATTTAATTTCCGGGATAATTCTCTCATAGCAACAAGGTATTCTCCTGAAGGAGTTGTTGAATGTTCTGGATTATTTAAAAATACAAAGCCTGGAGCTATTTCACCCAATCATAAATATACAATTAGCTATCCCAGTAACTGTAATGTAATTTCTCTTCAAAATTCAGTTAGGAAATTTCAATTTGAACGCATTCCTAATCAATAATTCTTTTGAATACTTGAAAGATTTAGTATAAATAACGGCACTCTTTTTGCATTAGTTATGATAGTTAATTAAATTTATCCGAAAATGTTTTCATTTTTCTATATGCAGGATTTTTTAATAAACGGCACAAAACGAACACCTCAGGTTAAACTTGAAAATGGCACTATTCATTTTTCAGGTAGATCAGTCCCTGCAGATCCTGCCGTTTTTTACCAGCCAATTTATAACTGGATCAATGAGTATCACCAAAAGGGTTTGATTTCCACCAATATTATCTTAAACTTTGAATACATCAATACTGCTTCCACAAAATGGATTTTCAATATTTTAAAAGTCCTTGGGAAAGCTGACAAAGCCCATGAAAAGTTAAATGTTACCTGGTACTTTGAAGAAGGGGATGATGATATGTTCGACCTGGGAAATATATTCCAGTCACTGGTCCCCACTGATTTCAAATTTGTGGAGACAAAAGAAAAGGCAAATTAAGTTTTTACTCTACTGATTGCTCCAATTTATCCTACTTAAAATCACCTTCATCAAAACATGTTATAGAATATGTTTTTTTTAAGCCCCTGACAGCAACCTTTTTCCACTTGATTTCGTCTAAATATATACAAGCATATTATACTTTTCAACAAAGTATATTCAGTTGGTATAGTGTTTGTGCTTTAAATAGTGCTTAAAAGAGGAAAACATGTATAATTTTCTAAAAAAACTTGGACTGCTAAAATCTGATCCTAACAAGCAAGCAATTATTGATTTGTTGCGGGACAATGATCATTGCACTTATGGGGAAATTCTGAAAAGTCTTTCCCTTTCACCCTCCAAAGGTTCCAAAATCATCACCGAACTCAAGGAAGAAGGAATTATCAGCAATAAGATCATGCCTCCATTTTTCAAACTTGCTGGGAATTAAGCAGGCAGAAAATCATTTTTATTACAAATTTTCAAGGATATGAAAAAGCCCTATCAGGGGCTTTTTGCTTTTTATACATCCATAACTAAATCCTCACATTTATTATGAAAACCCCATTTCCAATAGCTCAAATGCCACCTAATGCCCTACAGGGCCCGTCTACAGGGTGAATGTGACTGGCAGGTATTCTAATATTGTTTTAAAGATCGTTGATTAGAAGAGTTCTGGATGGATTATAATAAACAAGGAAGATTGGAATGATGGAATAATGAAATGATGGAATGAAAGAGCAAAATTCTATATTTGGCCCCTTTGGGCATATCCGTCAGCAAAAGGAAATTTAGTTATATTTTAAAAATAAATATTTTCCTAAGCTCTCCCCCTGTCAAGTGGGAGGGGGTTTTTATTAAAAGCAATTATTTACCAGAATTTCCGTTTCTTTGCATAGTAAATGTTACTTATTTTTCAATGAATCAATATTCATAAAAGATGAAAATTTCAAAAACTTTGATACTTCTGGTGGGAATAATGCTAATCTTTCCCTTAACAAAGAATAGCATGGCCCAGGAAGCAGAAGAACTCTCCTTAGACAAAGGTACCCTGAATAGCCAGTTTGAATTTGTTATTAAGAAATCCAGTCCTTACCTTGAATTCAGGGTCGTGGAAGAAGCCTGGCTTAGAAAGTTAAATTCGCATGTATCAGACTCTATAAAAAAAATAAAACTCGATCTTTCACAATCCAACAAAATGATTTCTTCAAAGGAAGAAGAAATTGATTCAATCAATTCTGTACTACAAAATACCAGGACTCAGCTTTCCAAAATCAGCAAAGAAAAAAACAGCTTGAGTTTTTTTGGAATTCTTATGAGCAAAGCTGCTTACAATAGTTTAATGTGGTCAATAATTGCAGTTCTGGTAGCAGGACTCGTGTTCTTCATTATATTATTCAAAAGGAGTCATATCATCACATCCAATACCAGGAACGATCTTGAGACTACCCAAAAAGAATTTGAAGAGCACAGAACCCGCGCTCGCTTACGGGAAGAAAAAATCGTACGGGAATATCACTATGAGCTTAATAAGTATAAGAATACCTAGGAAAATTTATTCTTTATGTTTAATTGATTATCCGGGTATTATAGTACCTTTGCGCCTTATTATAAAAATATGGAATTTAAGGACTTAGGATTGCACACAGATATTCTGAAGGCAGTTGATAAACTCGGGTTCAATACCCCAACAGAAATACAGGAAAAGGCTATTCCAATACTTTCAGAAGGTAAAAAGGATTTTGTAGGCCTGGCTCAAACCGGAACAGGGAAGACTGCAGCCTATGGTTTACCCCTAATTCAGCACACTAACTTTAACATCAGAGATACACAGGGATTGGTAATTTGTCCGACCAGGGAACTTTGTATGCAAATAACAAAGGATCTGGTGGCATATGCACATTTTCAGCCTAAAGCAAATATTGTTCCCGTATATGGTGGAGCCAGTATCGAAGAACAGCTCCGAAGGATTAAAAAAGGTGCACACATTGTTGTTGCTACGCCGGGAAGATTATTGGATTTGATAAATAGAAGAGCTATTAAATTAAGTACTGTTGAGAAAGTTATTTTAGATGAGGCAGATGAAATGCTCAATATGGGATTTAAAGAGGACATTGACTCCATATTAGATCAAACCACAGTTCAAAAAAGGGTTTGGTTGTTTTCTGCAACAATGCCAAAAGATGTACGTCAGATAGCAAAGAACTATATGGAAGATCCACTTGAAGTGCTTGTGGGAAAACAAAATAGTATAGCTGCGAATATTGAGCACCTCTATATTATGATGAAGGAAAGAGACCGGTATTATGCAATAAAAAGAATACTTGATTATTATCCGGATATCTATGGTTTAATATTTTGCAGGACCAGAAGAGAAACCGGATCCGTATCTGAAAAACTGGAGAAAGAAGGATATGATGTAGTTGCATTACACGGTGACCTGTCGCAGGGGCAAAGAGATGCTGCCATGAGGAAATTCAGGGAAAAAACCGTGAAAGTACTGGTAGCCACTGATGTGGCAGCAAGAGGTATAGATGTAGAGGGTATAAGTCATATTATTCACTATAATCTGCCTGACGAAGTAGAGAATTATACACACCGAAGTGGAAGAACTGCCAGAGCAGGAAAATCAGGTATCTCAATTGCATTAATCAACACAAGAGAATTGAATAAAATTCATCTGATTGAAAGGATAATCCAGACAAAATTTGAATATACCCGAATTCCTGATGCAGAGCAAATATGCGAGAAGCAAATGTTTGCTCTAATGGACAAGGTGGTTAAAACACCTGTTGATGATAATGCAATTGAACGCTACTGGCCGGTTATTTACAAAAAATTAAATCGTTTTACTGCTGAAGATATCGTAATGAAGTTCATTTCAGCAGAATTAAACTCTCTCCTTGAGTACTATAAAGATTCCGGAGACCTGAATGCCAAACAGGAAAAGGGCAGAAGTGGAAGAGATCAGGACAGAAAGGGTGGAAGGGATCAGGACAGAAGGGGTGGAAAGCCCAATAGGAATCTTGCCGGCTCAGGCAAGCGTTTTTTTATCAATTTGGGAGACAGGCAAAATATGAATAAAGGAGCCCTGGTAAGACTGATATGTACTGAAGCTGGTGTCTCAAGCAACCAGGTTGGGAGAATTGATGTTCATCCCGGATTTTCGTTTTTTGAAGTAGAAGAAAAAGCAGCGTCGAAAGTCTTATCAAAAATTGCAACAGGCAGCTATGAGGGAAAAACATTCAATGTAGAATTATCCCAGGATAAAGGATCACCTAAAAGAGTATCTCATAGAAAAAAGAGCCATAAAAGAAGACGCTAATCA
>JAUVKW010000079.1 GCA_030596025.1 Bacteroidota bacterium
ATCAAAGAAATAAGGCAGCTTAGGTATGTTTTGCCAAAATCAAAAGAGTTTAAAACAAAGATACTTAAACCTACTCCTGTGCAAGCGCAGCTCCTAAGTATGAAAATATGAAAAGTGGGTCATGCATTGCACAAAACAGGAAGATACTAGTATTTGGAATTTTAGATGGGAAAGCACCAAAAAAGAGAGCGACTCTCCTGAGTCGCTCTACATGCATCTTATGAATACTTTTCTCAATCCAATCAGGAAACAGGGTAATTATTGAAAATGTTATCAGATTTCATCAGGATATCAACATATTGCGCCCTTTTATAGGCATATGGATCGCTTGTATTATTATTGGATAACTTTCCTCTGAAATCGTTAAGACTTGTATAGGACTTATTTTCCATCCATTTCTCAATGTCTGAAAGCATGGATTTAATATGCTCAGGCTTGTTTTTATATAAAGTAGAAACAACCTGAACACAGTCTGCCCCTGCCAGTATCATTTTTATAACATCCTTTCCATCAAGAATACCCATGGAACTGCAAACAGATCCTTTGATATTTCCTGACAGAAGTCCGGCAAATCTCAGGGCTATCCTGTTATCTTCATGGCTGCTGAGGTTGTATGGAAAGAACATTTCTTCTTTTTCAATGTCAATATCCGGCTGGAAAAGTCTGTTGAATAAGACAAATCCATTCACTCCTTCAGCATCCATCAGGGATATGGCTTTCAGAGCATTGGTGTAATTTGGGCTAAGTTTGGCGCTTACCGGAATTTTTACTTTTGAAAGCACTTTTCTTAATACGCTGACCTGTTCTGAAATAATCTGACTCTCATCTTTCTTGAAATCTTTTGGAACTGCGTAGAAATTTAATTCCAGGGCATCAACTCCCAGGGCTTCCAGTTGCAGGGCATATTCTACCCAGGTAGGTTCAAATACTGCATTCAAACTTGCAATAACTGGTATATCTACACTTTTCTTAAACTTTTCCAGTTTCATCAAATGCTCATCAGGACCAGCATGCTGTAAATCAGGAAAAAGAGAACCCATTTCGGAATGAATATTATTATAGGTATTTAAGTCTTCTTCCATTTCAAATCCTTCCAGTTGGATTTGCTCTTCAAAGAGAGACTTATAAACAATGGCACTGGCACCTGCATCTTCAAGTTTTTTTACTACATCCATATCATTTACCAGGTTACATGCACCTACAATGATAGGGTTCTTAAGCTCAAGTCCCAGATAAGTGGTTTTTAAATCAGTCATTTTAATATATTTTAATTATTTCGTTTCATATATCTAAGTCATTATGACTTAATTGGGAACAGTCATAACTAACTCAAAAAAGTATTTGAGTCTACATCCGGCAAAGAGCTTAAAATTAGCTATCACAGGGATGTTTTCCAAATTTATTTTCTATAGCCTATATCAGGAGCTTAGCCTGGCAATTACAGATAAAAACTGTTGTATTTTGCAGAAATCCAGCCTGTTAGCCAGATTACATGTAAATGGGTTTTTGTTATTGTGCCTAAAGGGTTTTAAATTCGTAATAGTTTATTGTCCTTATGTCGCATTTCAACCTGGAACTGGCAAAAATTCCCTTTTTTAGATTCTTGATTCCTTTGATTCTGGGAATCATGATTGGGTATTATATAAACATTCAACCGGATATCTTTTTTACCGGGCTGATGATAGCCGGCTCTAGCATTATAATACTGTTGTTTGTAGTTTTCAGGTTTGCCTCTTTCAGGTATCGCTGGCTTTTTGGTGTGTTTGTGCATATACTATTTCTGGGTTTAGGTTTGATGGTAGTCCAGCTTCGAATAATACAGGAACATAAGAATGAGGTCTTACAAAACGGACATGCCCTCATTGGAGATGTATTGGATGCCCCGGTGGAAAGAAATAAGTCAAGGAAGATACTAATGAAGGTGAATGGTGTTAAGATGGAAAAGGAATGGATGGGGGCTGATTTTAAAATTGTTGCCTATTTAGAGAAAGACAGTCTGACTGCAGAACTTGACCCGGGTGATAAGTTGATAATCAGGGCAGGAATCTCTGACTTTCAAAAAGCAGGAAACCCATGGGAATTTAATTATCCCAGGTATATGAAGGATAGAGGAATATATGGAACCCTGTATGCAGCATCTGATAATTGGAGAAAACTGGATAGGGGATCTGAATTTTCCATAATCATATTTTCATCCAGAATCAGGGCCCGTTTGTATAAAATTCTTGCTGAAAAGCTGGATGGTGATGAACTGGCCCTTTGTTCTGCCCTGATCTTTGGTGAAAGGGACTATTTAAGTGAGGAAGTTAAAGACTCATTTTCCAGGGCAGGGGTAATGCACGTTATGGCAGTTTCGGGATTGCACGTTGGGATTATTTACCTGATGCTATTCTATTCCTTGTTTTTTCTTGATGGGTTTAAGCATGGCAGGATCCTTAAAAGTGTAGTAATTATACTTTTATTGTGGTTGTATGCCATGATCACAGGTCTTACACCATCGGTTCTGAGGGCCACGGTTATGTTTAGCTTCCTGGTAATTGGAAAGAATTTGGGCAGGAATACAAATATTTATAACAGCCTGGCCCTGTCTGCCTTTGTTCTGCTATGCCTGAATCCCTTTTATTTAAGGAATGTGGGATTTCAACTTTCATATCTTGCTGTTACAGGGATAGTGTTTTTCTATCCTAAAATATATGCTCTTCTTTCTTCCAGATTCTGGGTTCTGAATAAAATATGGATGCTGTTTAGTCTGTCAGTTGCGGCACAGCTATCTACTTTTCCGCTTGTGATTTTTTATTTTCATAAGTTCCCAAATTTATTTTTCATATCCAACCTTTTTGTAATACCTCTTGTTAGTGTCCTGATTTATCTGGGTTTTATTACCCTGCTATTTTCTTTTTCTGCTGTTTTACTAAACATCTTTTCTTTTCTGTTAAAAATGGTCAGTAGTATTTTAATTAGCGGAGTAGAGGCTGTTGGGAATTTGAAGTTTTCGGTGAGCAGTCCTTTGTTTCTTGATACCCCGGAGGTGGGTATTTTGTATTTGATGATAATATTTGCCGGGATCTTTCTTGTTTATCGAAAGAACAAGCATTTTATTATTTTTCTTATTCTTTTGGTGATTTTTCCTGCCTATGGTTTAATCAGGAAGATTGCAATTACTGAAACTTGGTCCATGATTGTTTTTAATTCAGGTAAGTGTAGCCTGATTCAGTTTGCAGAAGGAAATTTCGTTTATGTTGTGAGCAGGTATGATTCTGAAGAGAATAGTACAGCCATTAAGTATGCCCTTGACGGTTTCTGGAATAAAATGGGAATCAGGAACAGCAAGTTCCATTTTCTTGATCATGAAAGAACTGGCACCATTGAGGAAGGGAATTTGATTATTGACCGGAATTTTTTCAGCTTTCATGGGAAAGAAGGATATTTTCTGGATTTAGATGAATTTCAATCAAAGAACAAAATGGAGCCGTTCCAAACTGATTTGCTGATCCTTTCTGGTTGCGGAAGGATAAGTGCTGATGAGATACATAAATTTGCTAATCCGGAATTAATTATTCTTGATTCCTCTGTACCTTATTATTGTTCTGCCAGATTGAAGTCAGATTTTCAAATGCTTGGAATTCCTTGTTTTGATGTTAGGGAGAAAGGTGCCTTTATGCTGGAAAAACCAACTTCTAATCTGGAATGAACATAAATTTCGAGTTTTCTGCAAGCTGTGTTCTTGTATAGGTGGCTCTTTAAATAGCATATAATGAGCAATATATGCTTAATTTAATTGTTTTCCAGAAATATTTCGATTTCATTATTATAAAAAAACTAATTTATGCTATGAAATATTTAATAGATATTGATTTAATTTGTCTTTTCTGAATGAATAGGATTGGATAGAATTACTGATTCGTATGAGAATAATTATTGCAGGTGCAGGTGAAGTAGGCTCCCACCTGGCCAAGATGCTAAGCAAAGAGAACCATGACATTGTAGTTATTGATCCGAATGAGTCAAGACTCAAGCAAATTGAATCCACTCAGGATGTAATGACCATCAATGGTTCAGCCACTTCTGTCAAGGTCTTAATTTCTGCAGGTATAAAAAAGACAGACCTTTTTATTGCTGTTGCTCACCTGGAAGACACAAATATTACTTCTGCCATTTTGGGAAAGATGCTTGGGGCTGCCAAAACCATAGCCAGGATCGACAATAACGAGTACCTCGAAAATCCACACAGGGATCATTTTACTGAACTGGGTATTGATTACTTAATGTACCCTGAAAAGATTGCTGCCAGGGAAGTTTTAGGCTTCCTGCATCAAACCGGTTCTACAGAGTTTTTTGACTTTTCAGGAGGCAAGCTGGCTCTGTATGTAATCAAACTTGACAAAAATGCCCTTATTCTGGATAAAAAATTACACGAATTTGTTGATGAAAACAGACCTCTAGATTACAGGGGAGTTGCTATTACAAGGAATCAGAAAACAATAATTCCAAACGGGAATGACACCTTCCAATTGAATGATGTAGTTTACGTTATTTCTACCCAGGACCGGATACAGGAATTAATGAACCTTGCCGGTAAGGAAAAGGTAGATATAAAGAATATCATGATCCTTGGAGGAAGCAGAATTGGAAAACGCACAGCCCTTGAGTTGGAAAAAAAGTTTCATGTAAAGTTGATAGAAATTGATAAGGCCAAGTGCGAATTTTTAGCTGATATTCTTGAAAATACTCTTATTATCAATGGTGACGGCAGGGATACAGATCTATTATTAGAAGAGGGCCTGACTCAAATCGATGCTTTTATTGCAGTTACAGGAAATTCAGAGACCAACATATTATCTTGTCTTCTGGCAAAAAAACATGGGGTAAAAAAGACCATTGCAGAGATTGAGAATATGGAATATATTAATCTTGCTGAAAATATTGGTATAGATTCTATATTGAATAAGAAAGTAATTACAGCTGGCAGAATTTCAAGATTTACACAAACTGCAAGAGTTTCTATGATCAAATGTCTTACCGGTACAGACGCAGAAGTACTTGAATATATTGTACAGCAAGATTCCGGTATTACAAAGGGAATGCTTAAGGACCTTACTTTCCCCAAAGGGGCAATTGTAGGCGGAGTTATCAGGGGGAGCAACAGCTTTATTGCAAAAGGTGATACTTTGATCCAGGCTGAAGATCATGTTGTTGTGTTTGCCCTTCCTGTGGCATTTGTAGCTCTTGAGAAACTATTTAGTTAGATTTTTTACGAGACAGGCATAAATAATTAAAAGAGCATAAGGGATTTTAAGCAAATTGGAAAATGATCAACAAAAAGGTAATAATTAAAATCCTTGGCTTCCTGCTGATTATTGAAGCCTTTTTCATGCTTCTTTCTTTTGGTGTATCTCTTATCTATCAAGAGGGAGATTCTATGGGCCTGCTTTATTCAGCTCTGATAACCATAGCTGTGGGGGGGAGCTTATTTTTTCTTGCAAGGAAATCAGATCCGCAGATACTAAAAAGAGAAGGTTATATAATTGTTAGCCTGGTGTGGCTTGTTTTTTCTTTTTTTGGAAGTTTACCCTTTATCTTATCTGGTTCCATCCCCGGTTTCACTAACGCATTTTTTGAAACTATTTCAGGGTTTACAACTACAGGATCATCTATATTAAATGATATAGAATCTTTGCCCCACGGAATTCTTTTCTGGAGGAGTATTACACAGTGGATAGGGGGAATGGGTATCATTGTTCTTACCATTGCTATACTACCGGTTCTGGGGATTGGAGGGATGCAGTTATATGCTGCAGAAGTGCCGGGACCAACACCTGATAAATTGCATCCGCGTATTCGGGAGACTGCAAAAAGGCTCTGGGCTATTTACCTGATTTTCACTCTTGCTGAAGCTATTTTACTCTGGGCAGGTGGTATGTCTTTGTTTGATTCAATTTGCCATTCATTTACCACTATGGCTACAGGGGGCTATTCCACCAAACAGGCAAGTATAGGACATTGGGACTCTGCATATATACAATATGTGATTATTTTCTTTATGTTTCTTGCAGGTACTAATTTTACTCTTTCTTATTTCGGACTTCATTTTAAACTGGCAAAGGTATTTAAGGATGAAGAATTCAGGTGGTATATTGGATTTATAGTCTTTTTCACATCACTGGTGATAATTGCCCTGATAGTTTTTCATAATAATCCTTTTGGAGAAGCCCTCAGAGTAGCACTTTTCCAGGTAGTATCTATTCTTACCACTACCGGATATGTTACAGCAGATTATTTACAATGGATACCTTTTGCCGGAGTAATTATTTTTGTTCTTATGTTTTTTGGCGGATCAACCGGGTCAACCGGCGGAAGTATTAAGATAATGAGGATTATGCTGGTCATGAAAAACGGGTATTTTGAATTAAAAAGGCTTATTCATCCCAATGCTATAATTCCTGTCAGATACAATGGGCATGCAGTGAATTCTAAGATTCTTACCAATATTCTGGTATTCTTTTCGATCTATATTCTGATTTTTGGTGTAAGTGTAATTGTAATGTCTATCATGGAGCCAAGCTTTAATACGGCATTAAGCTCAGTGGCAACTACCCTTGGCAATGTGGGACCCGGATTAGGTTCAGTAGGTCCTATGGACAATTTTTATCACCTGCCTGCTTTTGGGAAATGGTTTCTTTCTTTCCTGATGCTTATTGGAAGGCTTGAGCTATTCACGGTGCTGGTGCTTTTTACACCTATGTTCTGGAAGAGTTAGTGAAAAATAGGGACAGCTTCCTATTTAATTCATTTTCTTTGGTTTACCAATAAGATTAATCCTAAAAATAGGAAGCTGTCCCTATTTTTCACTTAATATTCGAGTGTTCCTAACCCCTGTCTTAAGATCTGGGGTTCATCCCCGGTGCAATCTACAATTGTTGAGGCTTCATTTTTTCCAAACCCCCCATTAATTACAATGTCGGCAAGTTTCTGATACTTTTCGTGAATTAATTCCGGATCGGTAGTGTATTCAATGATTTCATCCTCATCATGAATAGATGTACTTAAAATAGGTCTTCCAAGTTCCCTGGCTACTTCGCGGATGATGGTGCAATCAGGAATTCTGATTCCAATAGTTTTTTTCTGACCCTTAAAAAGCTTAGGAACCAGGTTATTTGCATTTAATATAAAAGTAAAAGGCCCGGGAAGATTTCTCTTCAAAAGCTTAAAAATCGTATTGTCAATAGGCCTTGTATACTCAGATATTTGACTTATATCAGCAAAAATAAAAGACAAACTGGGATTCTTTGGACTCACTCCTTTTATTCTGGCAATTTTTTCAATTGCCTTTCCATGCTTAATATCACAACCCATACCATAAACAGTATCGGTAGGATAGATAACAATCCCCCCCTTTGAGAGAGTTTCAACTACTCTTGTAATTTGTCGTTGTCCAGGGCTTTCCGGATGAATTTGTAAAAGCATGGATGGAAAATCAGTTAAGCATTTAGTTTTCTATGATCTTCCAGGAATTTTTCTAAACCGATATCGGTAAGTGGATGCTTCAATAGTCCAAGTATAGCACTTAAGGGACAGGTTGCCACATGGGCACCAACTTCCAGGCACTGAATAATGTGCATGGTATGACGTATGGAGGCAGCAATAACCTGGGTAGGGTAGTCGTATTCTTTGTAGATGTCAACTATTTGCTGAACCAGAAAAATACCATCGGTAGAAATGTCATCGAGACGTCCAAGGAACGGAGAAACATAGGTAGCTCCTGCCTTAGCTGCAAGGAGGGCTTGTCCCGGAGAGAATATAAGTGTGCAATTGGTTCGAATATTTTGGGAGCTAAGGTATTTGATTGCCTTTATTCCCTCTCTGATACATGGAACTTTTACAACAATATTTGGATGCAGACCTGCAAGCTCTACTCCTTCTTTAATCATTCCTTCAAAATCAGTTGCTACAACTTCAGCGCTGATATCGCCATCAACTATATTGCAAATCTCAACATAATGATCTTTAAAGGCTTGTTCCCCCTGAACTCCTTCTTTTGCCATCAGGGAAGGATTTGTCGTTACCCCATCAATGATTCCAAAGTCGTTGGCTTCTTTAATCTGGTCGATGTTTGCTGTGTCGAGAAAGAATTTCATAATTTTAATGTTAAAATTTTAAGCAAAGAAAATGGAATTTTTGACATTTTAATACTGAAAAACAATTTTATATACTTGTTTAGAAAGCAAAGTGCAAATAAAAAGTGGGTAAGCTACTTATATCGCACCGCTACAACCGCCTACCCTTGCTACCTTCCGGTCCTGGGGGGTTTCAGCAGGAGCTGGTCGTATAAGACTTACCCGATACAAAAATAGTAACTTTTTAACAGCTGGGCAAATATCAACACCAGAAAGGAAAATTTTAGCTAAAAAGATTATATTTGTTACTTATTCACAAATACTTCTAATAATGGAAAATCAAAAAGTTTCTCCCTGGAAGGCTAATTTGAACTGGGGTCTTATTTTGGGATTCGTTATGATTATTTTTTCGGCTATTCTTTACTTCATGGACCAGATAGGAAATCAGAAATTAAGCCTGGTTCCCTTCGTAATAATGATTATTGTAACTTATTTTGGTATTAAGGCATATCGTGACACCTTCCTGGGTGGCTTTATGAGCTTTGGCCAGGCCCTGGGTTCGGGAGTGCTGATCAATTTTTATGCTTCAATTGTTGGCGGGATATTTACAATTCTATTGTATTCAGTAATTGATCCTGATCTCACTCAGAAATTATTAGTAATGTCACAGGAAAAAATGCTTGAGAAAGGAGTTTCAGAAGCACAGATGGAGCAGGCTTTATCAGTTACGAAGATATTTATGAAACCTGTTATAATGGCTGCAATGGGAGTATTTTCATCCGTCTTTTTTGGACTGCTGATATCATTAATTCTGGGAATTTTCCTTAAGAATGAAGGAGGCCCTGCCGCACCGGCACCTCAAACTGAATCTGCAGAATAAAAAATACAAGAGTTAAACAGTATTTTAATAAAATGGATCTGTCCGTAGTAATTCCTCTTTATAATGAAGTAGAATCTTTGCCAGAGCTTACTGACTGGGTGTCCAGGGTATGCCAGAAAAAGAAGTACTCATATGAGATTATTCTTGTGGATGACGGGAGCGATGATGGCTCCTGGGAACTGATTGAGAAAATGAGTGCAGGAGATGACAGGATAAAGGGGATTAAGTTCAGGAGGAATTATGGTAAATCTGCAGCTTTGCATCATGGATTTGAAGCCGCAGGTGGAGATGTGATTATCACTATGGATTCAGATCTTCAGGATAGTCCGGACGAGATTCCAGGATTATATTCCAGAATCCATGATGAGGGTTTCGACCTGGTTTCTGGCTGGAAGAAAAAGAGATATGATCCCTTTTCAAAGACTATTCCCAGTAAGCTTTTTAACTGGACTGCCAGAAAAGCTACCGGTATTAAACTACATGACTTCAATTGTGGATTAAAAGCTTACAGGAAAGATGTAGTCAAAAGCATAGAGGTATATGGCGAAATGCATCGTTATATCCCCGTTCTTGCAAAACAGGCAGGGTTCACCCAGATTACCGAGCAGGTGGTTCAACATCAAAAGCGAAAATATGGGGTAACCAAGTTTGGGCTTGAGCGTTTCATAAATGGATACCTGGACCTGATTTCCATAACTTTTATTTCAAGATTCGGGAAAAAGCCAATGCACCTTTTTGGATTTCTTGGTACATTGATGTTTTTTGTGGGTTTGCTGGCAGCAATATGGGTAGGAGCCAGGAAGTTGTATTTTTTGGGACAGGGTATTGCAGCCCCCCTTATTACAGATAACCCATATTTTTATCTGGCTCTTTTCGCTATGATTATTGGTACCCAGTTGTTTCTTGCAGGTTTCCTGGGGGAGTTGATTTCCAGGAGCTCTTCGGAACGTAATGTTTATCAGGTGGATACCAGGGTTAATCTATAATTGTTTTTTAATAACTTTACCAGCAAAGGAATTCTGTATGATAATTCGCAGCAGAGCCCCACTTCGATTGGGTTTGAGTGGAGGGGGAACAGATGTTTCTCCGTATAGTGAAGAATTTGGTGGATGTACTTTAAGCACTACAATCAACCTGTATGCTTATTGTACTCTTGAGCCAATGCAACAAAACAATATTGAATTCCATGCCACTGATCTTTCTGAAAGCTTTAAAACACATTCTGTCCCAAAGTTGGAGATAGATAATTTACTTCCCTTGCATAAGGGGATTTATAATTCCATTGTACAAAAATATAATCAGGGTAAACCACTTTCATTTAGAATGGTTACTTACTCAGATGCCCTGCCTGGTTCTGGCTTAGGTTCTTCATCAACCATGGTGGTTGCTATTCTGCACGCTTATGTGGAATGGTTAAAACTTCCACTTGGGGAATATGACATTGCCCAGCTGGCTTATGAGATTGAAAGAATAGACCTTGAACTGAAAGGGGGCAAACAGGATCAGTATTCAGCTGCTTTTGGAGGAGTTAATTTTATGGAGTTTTATAATGGAAGTAGAGTAATTGTAAACCCATTGCGCATTAAGTCATGGATTAAGAATGAGCTTGAGGACTCCCTGGTCTTGTATTATACCGGACAATCGCGTGATTCATCGAGAATCATTGAGGAGCAAATAAAAAATGCTTCTGCCGGGAATGAAAAAAGCCTTCAGGCAATGCATGAAGTAAAAAAGATTGCAATAGAGATGAAGGAAGCAGTTTTGACAGGAGACATTGCAGGATTTGTTCAATGCCTTACCAGGGGATGGAAGGAGAAAAAGAAGGCTTCTTCGGTAATTACCAATGCTTTAATGGAAGAGGTTTATGATTACGCTTTGAAGAATGGAGCGATAGCCGGGAAGATATCAGGTGCCGGAGGTGGAGGCTTTTTTATGTTTTTTGTTGATATTGCAAGGAAGGTTGAGTTCATTGAAGCAATGAAGCTGAAAGAAGGAAAGATAATTTGTCCGAAATTTGTAAAAAATGGCTCCGAAGCCTGGAGTTTGAATAATTCCGATTGATGTATTGCCAATTTTATGGAAATGAAAGCTAAAATTCAAAAACAGATACAGGAAAGAATTCAACTCTTCATGAACTTGCTTGAGGATGATCATCTGATAGCCCAGGTGGAGGAAGTTGTTGAGATATTAGTGTCTGCCCTGAAGAATGGAAATAAAGTAATGATTGCAGGAAATGGAGGAAGTGCAGCAGATGCCCAGCATATGGCCGGGGAGTTTGTGGGCCGGTTTTATCACGATAGAGACCCTCTGCCTGCAATTGCCCTTACTACAGATAGTTCTGTATTAACTTCTGTTGGCAATGATTATGGCTTTAAACAGGTATTTTCAAGACAAATTCAGGCTTTGGGCAATAGAGGAGATGTTTTCCTTGCTATTTCCACTTCAGGAGATTCTGCTAATATATTAAGGGCCCGGGAGGTAAGCAAAAAAAAATCAATTCTGACCATAGGACTTACAGGTAATAAAAAAGGCAAAATGAATGCTCTTTGCAATCACCTTTTGGAAATTCCTTCTGATGACACGGCTCAAATACAGGAATGCCATTTGGTAATAGAGCATATGATCTGTGGTTTGGTCGAAAATAAAGTTTTTCATCGAGAAACGGATTAAATGGAAGCAATCATACTTGCCGGTGGATTTGGAACAAGGCTGAAAAGCCTTGGACTGGATGTTCCTAAGCCCATGGTACCTGTTGAGGAAACTCCCTTTTTAAAGTATGTAATGAACTTTCTCCTTCAAAATGGAGTACAGACATGTGTGCTATCTGTAGGTTATAAGTGGGAAAAAATAAAGAATCACTTCGGAGAGGAGTTTAAGGAGATTCCTTTGATTTATTCAGTTGAGGATAAACCTCTTGGGACTGGTGGAGCAATCAGGGAATCATTGAATTACTGTAAGCAGGATAATGTACTGGTGGTCAATGGAGACACTTTTTTTGAAGTGGATCTTAAAGAAATGTTTGACTATCACAAGAATTTGAATAGTAATTTCACTATTGCCTCAAAATTAGTTAAGGACCTTTCAAGATATGGTAGAATAATTGAGGATGACAGGGGAAAGATTATTGATTTTGAAGAAAAACAAGGTTCAGGTAAAGGCCTGATAAATGGAGGTATTTATTGTTTAAGTAAGGAATATTTTTTAAGTAACAGCCCCACAGGGAATTTTTCACTGGAAAAAGATTTCCTTGGGAGATGGGTAAAAGAAGCAAATTACTACACTTTTAAGTCAAGTGGATATTTTATTGATATTGGCTTGCCTGAAGATTATTTGCTGGTGCAGAATAAGAATAAAACTCTCATGAAATATGCATAAAGCCTTGTTCATAGATCGGGACGGTGTCATAAATAAGGAGAAAAATTATGTTTACCGAATCGAAGATTTTGAGTTTATGGATGGAATATTTGAGGTCCTAAAGGCCTTCCAATCTAATAGTTTCAGAATTATTGTTGTGACAAACCAGGCTGGAATTGCAAGGGGTATTTATTCCGAAGCTGATTTTGAATCTGTCACAAAGTGGATGCTTGATGAATTTGCAAATCAGGGAATAGAGATAAGCGATGTCTTTTTTGATCCTTATCATCCGGTACATGGAATCGGAAAATACAAGAAAGACAGCTATGATAGAAAACCCAGGCCTGGAATGTTGCTTAAAGCTTCAGAAAAGCATGATATTGACATGGAATCATCTTTTTTAATTGGAGATAAGTTAAGCGATATCGAAGCTGGAAGCAGGGCAGGGCTTCGTCACTTATTTCTGCTAAAATCAGAGAGATATCCTGAAGTAGAGAAATCTGATTTTGACTATGTGTTAATAGACCAATTAAAAGATGTTTTGAACTTTATAGATAAAAATACTGATTTATGAAAGTTACGATCATTGGACCGGCTTTCCCTATACGTGGTGGTCTTTCTGTTATTGATGAGGCTATGTGCAGGGCATTTCAAAAAAGCGGCCATGAAGCCAATATTGTAACATTTAAAATGCAATATCCAGGTTTTTTATTTCCCGGAAAAACTCAAATCTCCGAAGGACCACCACCTGAGGGATTGGATATTCATGTTTTAATGAATTCAATAAATCCCATTAACTGGATTCGTGTGGCAGGCAAAATAAACAAACTGAATCCTGACCTGGTTATATTCAGACAATGGATACCATTCATGGCTCCATGTTTTGGTACCATAGCGCGATTTCTAAAGAAATCTGTTCAAGTATTTACAGTTGTTGATAATTTATATCCCCACGAAAAACGGCCTTTTGATAAAATACTTACGAACTATTTTTTAAAAACCTGTGATGGGTTTCTTACTTTTTCAAAAACGGTAAAGCAGCAACTTGAGAACCTGAATTATTCGAATATAGTTTATACTCCCCATCCCCTGGATGATAATCTGGGTGAGAAAGTGAGCAAAAAAGAGGCTTGTGATTATCTTGGTCTTGATAGTGATATAAAGTATGTGTTATTTTTCGGTCTTGTTCGTAAATACAAAGGACTTGATTTGCTCTTACAATCTTTTGCAGACGCTGAGATCAGGGATATGGGAATTAAGCTACTCGTAGTTGGAGAATTTTATGATGATCCTGAGAACTACAATAAGATCATACGTGAGAATAATCTTTCTGACCTGGTAGAGGTAACAAATCAATTTGTTCCTATATCAGATATTAAATATTATTTTTCTGCAGCTGATCTTATTGCCCAGACTTATCATTCTGCCACTCAGAGTGGAATAACACAGATAGCCTATAATTTTGACAAGCCAATGCTTGTCACAAATGTAGGAGGCTTGTCTGAGTATGTCCCTCATTTGAAGGTGGGGTATGTGGTGGAAAAAGATCCGGGGCAAATTGCAGAATCTATTATTGATTTTTTCAGAAATGAACGGTTTGATGAATTTACAGCAAATGCAAAGGAAGAGAAGAAAAAATATGAATGGAAGATCTTTGTTGAGCAAGTTACAGGCTTGTTCCGATCTGTTCCGCCAAATTAACCCGCTTTATTCTTTTGCGACTTTTAGACTTTAGACTTTTTTTCTGTAAGAAGCTCCACTACTTTCTTATCAATTGGAAAGCTTATATCATCTTGTTTCAATGCTTTTATTGAAATCCACCTGAAGGATTGATTCCCGTCAAGCATTTCTTCAAAGTCAAAGGCTTTATCAGAGATTTTAAATGTGATTTTATTTTTGAATTTTGCAAGGTAATATATGCTTATTATCTGGTGCTCTTCATAGAAATAGGCTTTTTGAAAAAAGTCGGTCGTATAAAAATGGTCTAAAACATCTATTTCCTGACCAAATTCTTCAATTGCTTCTCTTTTCAGGCAGTCTACAGGCCCTTCCCCAAAGTTTAACCCTCCCCCCGGGAATTTTGTCATTTTCATGCCCAGCCGAAACTCGTCACTTAGTAAGACTTCGTTTTTATTGTTGATGATAATTGCATAAACGCGGATAATAAAATGCTTTATTTTCATTATTCAATTATAACTTTTTTTAACTTACCAGTATCCTGTTCCTGACCATGATATTCAATAAAACTTTCCATTCCACCAAACCATTCTGTCGTATCGCCCAAAGTAATAATTTGTGCAGTTTGCTTATTTCCAATCAGAGCAGCATATGATGACCAGGAAAATTTACTGAAATCATTTGATATACCATGATGCATTGGGTTATGATGGATGTAATATACCAATTGTTTGAAATAGTTTTCAGA
>JAUVKW010000164.1 GCA_030596025.1 Bacteroidota bacterium
TGGAAGGAACTTCAGGAATAGGGCTGTCTATTCCCATTTCCTTTGCCAGCTTAATAACCCTGGGAATACCGGTTTGTAAAATAAGCTCTGCGCTAACTGTATTTACTGAATGCACAAGGGCGCCCTTCATTGAATAATATCCATCATATGATCCTTCTGAATTTGAGGGAGACCAGTCATCATAATTTTTATAGATTCTCTTTTCATTCGAAAAAAAATCACAGGGTTTTATTCCCTTTTCAAGAGCTGCAGCATAAACAATAGGTTTAAAAGTGGATCCTACCTGCCTTTTTGAAGTAACATGGTCGTATTGGAACTCCTTGTGATCAATTCCGCCAACCCAGGCAAGAATAAATCCTGTTGCAGGATCTATAGCCATGAAGCCTGCATGGAGTGTGAGCAGGCTCTGGCGAATAGAATCGAGGGGACTTAACTTTCCTTTTTCACCTCTAGTCCCACCTGGCAGAGTACTAATTGGTTTGGCCAGCAAATGCATTATTTCAGTTTCATTATGGCCATCGGCAAGTAATTTTTGATACCTGCTGCTGCTCCTTACGGTTTCAATAAAAAGTCCCGTGCTTTCATTCCAGGGTAACTGATTCTTCCAGTGTTCATTGAATTCCTTTTGCAGTCGACTCATTTCCCGGGTCACAGCACCTTCCGCATAGGCTTGAATTTCAGATTCTATGCTGGTATAAATGCGAAGTCCGTCTGTATACAAATTAATAATGTCTCCAAAATTATCCTTCAGGTAATTTTCAAGTTTTTTTTGAAGTATGTCTCTGAAGTATGGTGCTATGCCTGTGTTATGATCAATGCGTCTGTAGTTAAGATGGATGGGTTCAGCTATCCATTTCGAATAATCCCCGGCATCGATCCAGCCTTGTTCTTTCATCCTTCTCAAAACAATATTTCTGCGTTTCCATGATTGTTCAGGGTAAAGCCTTGGACTATATGCTGTATTAGCAGCAAGCATCCCAATCAGGGTTGCTGCTTCATAGGGGTGTAAATCTCCCGCAGACTTACTGAAGAATCTTTGTGAAGCTGTTTCAATTCCGAAAATTTCTTCTCCAAAAGATACAGTGTTCAGGTATAAGTTTAGTATCTGATCCTTATTGTAAATTTTCTCCAATCGGTTAGCAATGATTATCTCCTTTACCTTACTAACTGTAAGCTCGAACATGGAATTCCCGGTTCGGGGGAACAGGTTACGTGCCAGTTGCTGACTGATTGTACTTCCACCTCCCTGCGATTTATTCCGGGCAATCATTGTTTTAAACAATACCCTGCCCAGACTTATATAATCAATTCCCTTGTGTTCAAAGAAACGTGAATCCTCGGTGGCAATAAGTGCATTGATTACATGGGGAGAAATATTTTTGTTACCGATAGTTAGCCTGTTTTCAATAAAATATCGGCCCATAAGTTTGCCATCTGAAGTGAATACCTCAGAAGCAGTATGGTTCTCAATATTTGTCATGTCTTCTTTGCCTGGTAACGAACCAAACATGCCAAGCCATACCAGAAGTACAAAAAATGAGGATATAAATAATCCAAGCAGTACCAGTTGAACTCCCAATTTGATTAGGAATCGCCAGGGAGGAAGTAGCTTTTTGGCCATGGTTCTTTTTGTTTTATTCCGGGAGCGAATATGGGTTTTATGATTCTTTTTAGTCAATGAGTTGCTATCTGTTCGTGCAAATAAACTTCTGATCAACAAAATTATTGTATTTTTTCAGGAATCCCTAAAATACAAGCTACATTAAGAAATGCTTTTTGTAGGAATCATGCTACATTTTACGGACTTTAGTCCAACTTTCTCATATTAAAAGAAAAATCCCTGCTTTGTCCACAGGGATTTATAACTAAAGTATAAAAGGCTTTACTTAAGTTCTTTTTTTATAAGGTAGAAATCTATCCTCTCATTTTCTTTGTCATCCAGGCGTTCCTGCATTTCATTTAAGGTTTTTGGTGGTGGAACAATTACCTTATCTCCTTTTTCCCAGTCCAGGGGCATGGCCACATTAAATTTATCTGAAGTTTGCAATGCATTGAGTACCCTTAAAATCTCGTTCATATTTCTTCCAACATTCAGGGGATAATACATGATCAGACGGATTTTTTTGCCCGGGTCAATGAAAAATACAGCACGTACTGCAGCTGTTTCGCTTTCATTTGGCTGCAACATTCCATACAGTTTTGATACCTTCATATCAATATCTGCAATAATCGGAAAATCAAAATATACACCTGTTTTTTCCTTTACATTATTCACCCATGCCAGATGGGAATGAATGCTGTCAATGCTCAATCCAATAAGTTCTGTATTCAGGGCATCAAATTCATTTTTTCTGTTTGCAAAACCGGTCATCTCTGTAGTGCATACAGGGGTGAAATCAGCGGGATGCGAAAACATTACGATCCACTTATCTTTTGCAAAATCTGAAAATTTAATAGTCCCTTTTGTAGTTACGGCTTCAAAATCAGGAGCAATATCTCCTATTCTTGGCATTGTGTTTAAAGTTTCTTGTGTTTCCATTTTTTCTTTGGTTTTGTTTATTAATTATTTCAGGGACAAAGATCCTTAAATTAGGAATATAAATCAAATCAATAATATTTATAATGTCATAGAGAATAGTTATATTTATAAAAAAATTGAATATGGTAAGTCTGATACAGCTTGAATATGTAGTTGCAGTAGATACATACAGGCATTTTGTCACCGCCGCTGAAAAATGTTTTGTTACACAGCCTACCCTCAGTATGCAAATCCATAAGCTTGAGGATTTTCTTGATATAGTAATTTTCGATCGTTCAAAACAGCCCGTAATTCCCACAGATATAGGTGAGAAATTTATTAAACAGGCCAGGAATATTCTTCGCGAATCGGGGAAGCTGACCAATTTGGTAGACCAGTTCAAGGCATCTGTTTCCGGAGTATTGAGGATTGGCATCATACCATCTCTGGCACCTTATCTCCTTCCCTTGTTTATTGGGAATCTGGCCCGTAAATACCCCGAACTCGATATTGTGGTTCAGGAGTTAATTACAGATGAGCTGGTTGCTGAACTTAACCTGGATCGCGTGGATGTCGGTATTGTAGTTACCCCTTTGAATGATCGCGGCATCCTGGAGGAGCCCCTTTTTTACGAGGAGATAAAAATCTATACCAATCCTCAACATTCTTTGATGAAAAAGCGACAGATTGAAGTAAAGGAAATTAACACCCCTGATATCTGGCTTCTTAGCCAGGGCCATTGTTTTAGGCACCAGATAATTAATCTTTGTTCCCTGCAATCTGAAGGCCTCCAAAAACTGCCTTTTAAATACGAAAGTGAATCGATAGAAACCATAAAAAAAATTGTGGACATAGAGGGGGGGCTCACTCTTATTCCCGAACTGTCCCTGGATGATCTTCCCGAGGAAAAGATGAAACAGGTAAAAAGCTTTAAAGATATTGTACCTTTAAGAGAAGTTAGCCTGGTTTATGTACATAATTATGCTAAAAGAAGGCTCCTGGATGTTCTGGCCGATGAAATAAAAGCTTCGGTTCCGGAGGAAATGCTTGACAAGAAAAGGGGTACTGTGGTGGATTGGAGGTAATCCCTGCAGATGATTAATCTGCAAGGATTCTGTTTGTTTTACTTATTGGATTATTTCTTTTCTTCCTTTAGTATTTTCATTTTTTTGATTTTTTTGTCCGCTGACATCATATGCAAAACAGCTTATACTTATTACAATAATAAATTATGCCATGGAATCCTCAAAACTCAATCGACGAAAATTCATCAAAAGAGCATCTATAAGCGCAATGGGAGCCGGTATGGTCTCACCTGGAGCATTTGCTGCCGGTAATTCAATGACAGAACAGGAATCAACAATTATTAAGGAGTACCGTAAATTTGGAAGAACAGGCTTTCAGGTATCGGATTTTGGCAGCGGAAATCCATCAAATGAAGCTGTCTTAAGAGCTTTGCTAAAAAGTGGTGTAAATCTCATTGATACAGGTGAAGCATATATGAATGGGAATAGTGAAAGATTGATTGGTAATGTGATTCAGGATTTTGATCGCAGTAAGTTGTTTATAAACACTAAATTATATACAGAAACAAAATTCTCTTCGAAAGAAGAAGTTATTAAGCGGACAAATGAATGCCTGGAGCGACTAAAAACAGATTACGTTGATTGCATGCAAATTCACTCTGCCGAAAACTCCGCCATATTGAAGGATGAGGCTTTTCATTCGGGAATGGAGCAATTAAAGAAAGAAGGTAAGGTAAGATACGTGGGAGTATCATGTCATGGTAATAATTGGGCCTTTAATACCGACGAAAACCTGGAAACAATTCTTATGGCAGCCGTGGAAGATGGGCGATTTGATGTTATTTTGCTTGCTTACAACTTTGTAAATGCCGATATAGCTGAAAAAATTCTGGATGCATGCGAAAAAAAGAATATTGCTACCATAATAATGAAGTCGAATCCTGTACATCTTTATGGTTTATTTGAAAGTAAGCTGGAGAAGATAGCAGAAGAAGGGAAGGAAGTAGATAAGTATACCAGGGCATTTTATGATAAATACCAAGTGATGAACAATGAAGCACAGAACTTTTTCGCGGAGTATGGAATTACCAGCGAAAAAGAATTGAAAAATGCAGCATCGCGCTATGTATTATCTAATCCTAAAGCACACACTACAATCTGGGACTTCCAGAATTTTGATGATGTGGAGAATATATTACAACTTTCAGGGCAAAAACTTTCCAACAAGGATGAGTTGGTACTGAATGGATACCATAAACACCTGGGTCATACAGCCTGCAGGCTGGGATGTAACGATTGTGAGGCTGTATGTCCGCATCATTTGCCGATAAATAAAATTCTGCGGTATAATTACTATTTCAGCGTAAAAAAGCAGGAAAAAAGGGCTATGACCAAATTTGCTCAATTGAATTTGCAGAAACCATCGGACTTATGCATTGATTGTGAAGGCTATTGCGAAGAGGTCTGCAAATATGGAGTCTGGACACGTCAATTGCTGGCTGCTGCCCAGCATAATCTGGAATTGATTGTATAAAGCTCATTAAAATGTCCTTTGTAATTACTCTTGGCATAAATATCAAAGAAAACGCAGAATAAAATTAAACTTTCTTGATTATCCATAGTCTAAACTGAAAAGATAAAATTATGAGCCAGATTTGTCAACTGATATTAATAATTCTATTTTCAACTATATATGGCTGTGACAAAATTGATTCAAACAATATAGAACCCGAAATAATTTATGAAAACAACGAAAGTGGATTATATCAAGATTTCTTGACTCCATACTATTATTCTTCAAACAATGAATCATTTAGGACTGAAATAAATAAGTTTATACATTTTGCCAGGTTAACTGAATTTCAGCACCCAATAGAAGACTCAGTTGCACAAATGCCCTCATATTCAATAAATAGAGGATTCGGTGATGGCATTGGACCAGGAGGGACGGCACAGCATCATCCTGCTATTGATTTGCACATAGAAAATGGAGATACTAATGTTGTAATGTACGCTGCTTATGATGGCTACATACATACAGTCAGGGATGCAGCAAAGTATCGGGATTATTTATCAATAACAAAAGACATAAAAGATAGTCTGGATAATACAATTGGGAAAATAGTAACTATTTATGGTCATATTGATCTGAATCTGGACTCTTTAGATAATAGATTACTTAATGGGCAATTTGTAAATCAAGGAGACATTGTTTCAAGGCATTTATATTCTGGAACATTGGGTGGCCCACACCTTCATTTTGAAATTAGATATTACCGTCCATCCAATGTGGGTAACGAAGAATACTATGGTTGGTCAGGAGGAAGTATTACTTACACAGAACCTTCTGCTGGAAGTTGGTCTTATGGATATTGGGATCCAAATACTGGATATGGTTTTGCTAACCCCAAAAATCACAAAATTGAATAAAGTACTGATGCTATATTTAGAGATTAGTTGAAGTTAAGCCCTGGCAATCATCAACGAATCCATCAACTTTATAGTAAAACTCCACTGCAAGTTGCTGATTTACAAGACAAACCTGTTAGGGTCGGAGACCTGACAGCGTTGGAGTTGAAACTGTCAGGCAATCAGGCTTTCCCTGGAATTGCCTCTTCGCCCTGCAACGAATCGGTAATTATTTACTCATAACCGCCTGCACACTACCGGAGTTTATTGAATTAATTATAAATTTGCATGAACCAACTCTGTGCACTTTGCTGAGCCCAAATATTTGAGAATATAATTATGAATATAAGACTATTAATAAGTATATACATATTAGCACTTATCCCCATTAAAGCTTTTTCGCAGAATTACCCTGATCAGCAAATGATTATAGATGGAAGTACTGATTTAATTGCTAATACTGAGGAGAGTGAAAATGTTGTTGAAAATAATAATTCAATAATGTTGGCAGACGGGGCCCTGGAAGGATATTTTATTTTGAAGCCTCAGAGTGCAAACGATTTTTTCAACAGAGGCTTGCCTTCATGGAATGGTCACGCACCAGAACGCCAGAGCTCTGCGTTCAAAGTTCAGATGCGTTTTAAAGTTAATGACCAGTGGCAGAGATGGGTTACAGTGGGATATTGGGACAGGCAGATATGGGCTGATTATGGCTACACAACATTTACCGGCGGAGAAGTAGATATAGACTAT
>JAUVKW010000213.1 GCA_030596025.1 Bacteroidota bacterium
TTTGAGTGGTCTGACGAGTACAGTGCCCAATTATCATTTGAGTGTTTCTTCAAAACACAATCGACTCAAAGAGTCGATCTACAGCACCCAATTTCTCACATATTAGGAATATACAAAAAGTATTTTTTCTAACTTAGCCCAAACAAAAATCACCACTACAAATTATTTCTTCTATGAAAAAAATTACTTTGATCTTCGCAGCTCTGGTACTGGCAATTAACTTTACCGGGAATGCATGTACAACGGCTGTAATTTCAGGGAAATATACTCCGGATGGCCGTCCCCTGTTATGGAAGCACCGTGACACAGGTTTCCTTAACAATAAAATGGTACATTTTAATGATGGAAAATACAGCTACACCGGACTTGTAAACTCAAAAGACACAAAAAACAAAAGTATCTGGATTGGATTTAACTCTGAAGGATTTGCCATTATGAATTCGGCCAGTTATAACCTGAACAATGATACCATTATCCAGCTGGGACATGAAGGCAGGCTTATGAAACAAGCCCTCCAAACATGTGCCAGCATAGATGATTTTGAAGAATTATTGAAATCACTGGACCAACCAATAAAGCTGGAAGCTAATTTCGGCGTAATAGACGCAAATGGCGGGGCAGCCTATTTTGAACTTGGGAATTTCAAGTATGAAAAAATTGATGCTAATGATCCCAAGATAGCACCTTACGGCTATGTATTAAGAACCAATTATTCAACCACCGGGAAAATGGGCATCGGGGGTGGATATATTCGTTTTGAAACTGCTGACAATGTAATCAAGATGGCCATAAAGGAAAATAATCTTACAGCAAAGACCATCATCCAGAAAGCAAGCCATAACCTATACCACTCTCTAACAAAAGTTGACCTGAACGATTACTCCGGGATAGCTGAGAATACTGAGACCTTTGTTAGCTTCGAGGATTTTATTCCCAGGAAAAGCAGTTCTTCTTCCGTAGTAATACAGGGTGTAAAGAAGGGTGAAGATCCTGAATTTTCAACCATGTGGACTGTACTGGGCTGGCCTCTCGCCACTGTTTGTGTTCCGGTATGGATTCACCCAAAAGCCGGACTTCCCTCCCTCTTCCAATACGATGAAAACATTAAAGATTCTCCAATGTGTTATATAGGCATGGAATTGAAAAAGAAATGTTTCCCTTATGAATGGGGCACCAGCAGCAAGAAATATATGAACGTAAATGCACTTGTCAATGCAAATAACTCAGGGATGCTTCAAATACTTGAACCTTTTGAAGATGATATTTATGAAAAGGCCGAAGCACTTCTTGAATCCTGGAGAACAACAAAGATCAATCCGTCTGAAATGGAAGGTTTTTATGATTGGATTGACAGGGAGGTTCCTGCATTCTACAGCAAAAACTTTAACATTCAAATAAAACAGCCTTAAAATGAGATTATTGAAATTTCTTTACCTCCTGATTATTGCAGTTTCTCTTTCGGCTTGTAATCCTCAACCAACTGATAGCACGAAAGAAAAAATCAGGATTGGTGTTTTTAATGGCGAAGGGGCCAGTCCGGTTTGTGTAATTGAAACTATGGAAGCCCTGAAGATTGACAGGGAGATTTCGCCTGTAACAGTTTCCGGAAAAGATATTATGGAGGGTAAACTTAATGAGTTAGACGCATTGATCTTTCCCGGAGGCAGCGGAAGTAAAGAATTTAACAGCCTTGGACAGCAGGCATCAGAGCTTGTTCACAAATTTGCTCATGAAGACGGGAAGGGATTAATTGGCATTTGTGCGGGTGGGTTTTTATTATCCACCACACCAGGATATCCCAGTCTTAAGATTTTCCCGGAGCCTGATATCCGGGATGGCTATTATGACCGTGGAAGGGGACTCATTGCTTTTCACCTAAACGATCAGGGAAAAAAGATATTCCCGGAACTGAAAAATCTCGATTCTCTTTATGTGCAATATTATGACGGACCCATTTTCAAATATCCAGAATCCTCATCATCAAATATTGTAGGAAGTTTTTATTCCGATGTTGCAAACCATCCGGGTTATCCACACGGAACCACACCCGGAAAGCTGGCCTTTGCCACTTCCGAATACGGTAAAGGCAAAGTATTTATTTCTGTGGGTCACCCTGAAGCTACAGCTGGAATGCGGTGGATGGTTCCCCGGATGGCAAGGTGGGTAAGCGGGAAAAAACTGGTATCTTATCCTGAAAGACTGGTCCGTCCTGAAATCAACAATAAGGAAATTCTGTATACAAACGACCTGGTCAAATTTGAAAAAATGAACTTCTGGAATCTTTTTCATGAAGAAGATTCGGTGCTTATCAGCTCCATGAATAACTTATATTCTATTCGCTCACGACCTTCCATCAGGTGGTCAATTGGTCTGTTACGTCATCATTCCTGGGAGGTACGCCTGCATGCAGCAGAATATCTGCTGGAAACTGAGTATACCAATGCCATAGCTGACCTGGAGGCCGCTGTACAGTATGAACAGAACCAGGATCAGAAGAAGCTACTGGAAGAAATACTTGTATCTTTGAAGGAAATAATTCAGCAGGATTAGGAAGAGGTGGAAGATTGGAATAATGAAATGATGGAATGTTGGAAAAATAGAATCACCATGCTAAAATTATGCAGATTACTTCATTTCATTCGCAATGACCAGGGTTCACTTGAGTGGGAAAGAAAAATATAGGCTCGCAAAATCTGTGTTTTTTGAACCTGTTTTATCCTTCGAAGCTTTAGCGTAGGAGGGGAACAGTCTTAAACCCTCTTGAACTCTTTGTTCTTGCTCTGAACTTTTTCCACTACCCTATCTTGAACAGGTAGCCCACACCACGAATGGTTTCGATTTTTACGCTCTTTTCGACCTTCATATATTTCCTTAGCCTGCTTATAAATACATCCAGGCTTCGTCCCAGGAAATAATCATTCTCCCCCCACAATTTTACCAGCACATCCTCCCTTTTTAGCACCTCGTTCCTGTTATTCAGGAATAACCTGAGCAACTCAGCTTCCTTAAGAGTAAGTTTATTAGATTCCCCATATCCCTCAAGAGTCATCATAGAATAGTTAAACTGCAACTTTCCAATTTGGATAGTAGTATTTTCAGTCTTTCCACTTCTTCTTAAAATATTATTTATCCTCAGCACTAATTCTTCGGGCTCAAAAGGTTTACATACATAATCATCGGCCCCCAGCTTAAGTCCTTTCAGGATGTCTTCTTTTGATGTTCTGGCAGTAAGAAACAGTATGGGCATATTTGAATTCTGGCTTTTTATTTTTTTGGCAAGACTAAGCCCATTCATGCCAGGCAAGGAAATATCCAGGATACATAGGTCAAACCCAGATGCTATGAATGTCAGAAGGCCCTCCTCTCCTGTTCTGGCAAGCTTCACACTAAAAGACTGCATTTCGAGGTATTGAGCCAATACATTTCCAAGGTCTCTATCATCTTCAACCAGCAGTAATTTCATCTGATTATATTTTATTTATTATTGGTCAGGGGCAATCGAATCACAAAAGAACTACCCTGGCCAAGCTTACTGAATACTTCAACCTTACCTCCATGCAACTCTACTATCTCCCTGACATAAAAGAGACCCAGTCCAAGTCCTTTCCGGTTCGCAACATCCTTACCGCGATAAAACTTTGAGAATACCTGGCTTTGCTCTTCATAGCATATTCCCCTTCCATTATCCTTAACCTTTATAAAAATATGATCTGTTTCAATTCCCGACTCCAGTTCAATTGCGGCAGGATCTCCACCGTATTTGAGTGCATTAGACAGCAGGTTATGCAATGCAATGGTAAACTGGAACTCATCAACAAACATCTTTATTCCATCAAGTTTGATATGATCTATGAGAGTAAACTTTTTATCAGAATGCTCCAATCTGAATGCATCCAGTCGGCTTTTAATCAGGGACTTCATTCCCACTTCGGCTCGTTTCAGGGTAATCTGGTCCTTTTCCCACAAATTGATATCCAGTATCTGGTCAATTAATTTGCCAAGTTGCTTATTCTGCTGTTTTATCATTTCTGAAAGACTCACAATCTTCTCTTTATCCGGATATTTATCGATATTCACAAGTGTTGAACTCGCCACAGAAATTGTAGTTAAGGGTGTTTTCAATTCATGCGTCATATTGTTGATAAAATCAGTCTTCATTTCTGATAAACGAATCTGTTTCAACATGTTCCTTATAGTAATCATGAATACAAACCCTGCAATAAAGATTGAAATAAGGGAAAGGATAAATGCGACCGCCATTTCGCGATAGATAATCTGTGTTTTATGGGTAAAGTCGATAAAATAGTCAAACTCAATGCGGAAATAATTACCCTCTGCCCTGAAATTATTTGCATGAATTGCTTCAGTATTCCCAAAACTTCTTTCATATCCCACTACAGCCTCTTCCCTGTCAGAGTATACAGGATATTCACGATCCTGATCAAGCAAAATAATTTCC
>JAUVKW010000103.1 GCA_030596025.1 Bacteroidota bacterium
GCATATGCTTTTATAAAAAGAAGGGGGTATGTTGTTCCTGAAGATGTAAGGAAAGTTTGTCATGATGTTCTCAGGCACAGGGTAGCATTGACATATGAGGCAGAAGCAGAGAATGTAACATCTGAGGAAATAATCTCTGAAATACTGGATACTTTAGAAGTGCCTTAGAAAAGAAATATTTTTTTTAATGAAACAGCTATTATTCATACTGATTAGCTTTTTTTGGATGACTACATCCCCGGTTATAGGACAAAAATTTATCGGGGTGCATGCTGATAGCATAAAGCAGTTAATGAGAACTACTCACAAAGATTTTAGCCTGAATACATCAAGCACCAATAAGTATTACCACTATCTGAAATATGAAGACAGGATTGGAGTTCAGACTTTTTTGATTTTCCTGGATGAAGAAGATATATGCACATTCTATAAAGAGATATATGATTATTCCCGTCAAAAGAAAGTAATCAAAGATTTGAATAATCGCTTTACCAATATTGGTGATACCTTATGGACGCATCAAGCAGATAAGGGGATTGTGAGTAAGAAGTTAAAAAAGAATGAATGGTTTTTTTCTATTACTACCAGGGTAGTGACAAGTGAAGAATAATGACATTGGAAAAGTGTCCCGAAAATTTTTCGGCAAAGCCGAATTAGATTTTCGAGGATCCTCGAAAAATTACAAAAATCAAAGATTTTATATTTTTCGGGAGAATAATGCTTATTAATACTAGAAATGCAAGGTGACATTATGGAAATGTACATTATGCCAAGGAATAAACTGATCGTGTATTAAATTAAGGAATGGAGACTACTGAATTATTAAAAAGGGTTAGGGCGATAGAAATAAAAACCAGGGGGCTGAGCAGGAATATTTTTGCAGGGGAGTATCATAGTGCCTTTAAAGGTAGGGGGATGGCTTTTAGTGAGGTAAGAGAATATCAGTATGGAGATGATATCAGAAGCATTGATTGGAATGTTACAGCAAGGTTTAACCATCCTTACGTAAAAATATTTGAAGAAGAGCGGGAGCTAACTGTAATGCTTCTGGTAGATGTAAGCGGATCAAGCATTTTTGGATCTCAAAGCATGCTGAAAAAAAACATGATTACTGAGATTTCAGCAGTTTTAGCTTTTTCAGCAATTCAGAACAGTGATAAAATAGGTGTTCTGTTTTTTAGTGACAGGGTTGAAAAGTTTATTCCTCCAAAAAAGGGAAGGAAGCATATATTGCACATAATAAGAGAACTCATAAATTTCAAACCGCAAAGTAGTCAAACTGACCTTTCTGAACCTCTCAGGTATCTCACAAATGCTATAAAGAAAAAGTGCACTGCTTTTTTGCTGTCAGACTTCCTTTCATCTGATTTTGAAGAGGCCCTGAAAATTGCAAATAATAAACACGACCTGGTAGCTTTGAGGATTTACGATCAGAGAGAAATTGAATTGCCCCCAGTGGGCCTCCTTAGATTGAAGGATGCTGAAAGTGGGAATGAGAAATGGATTGATACCATGTCTTCAAATACCCGGAGTGTATATAAGAAGTGGTGGTCTCAACAGGAACAAAACACAGAAAAAATGTTCAGGAGAAATGGGATAGACCAGGCTTCTATCAGTACAGGGGAAGACTATGTTAAGCCACTGATGAAATTGTTTAAAAGCCGTTAGTGTATGAAGAAAATTGGTCAATACATACTTTTCAGCTTCCTGCTAATCACTTTGTCCTGTACGAATTCAAAGTCGCAGGATATTGTGATAACAACCTCCTTGAGTGCCGATACAATTCTTATTGGAGACCAGATATATTATTCATTGCAGTTGAAGCAACCGGCAAGCCTTAATATAAATTTTCCTCAGTTTACAGACACCCTCATAGCTAATATTGAGATCCTCGAAAAATCGGAGATTGACACCTTGATCCTGGATGACGAGCAATTGATTTTAAAGCAAGAATTGTTGATCACCTGTTTTGACAGCGGTTTATACAGGATTCCCGGAGGGAAGTTTTCTACCGCAACTGAAAATTTAATCAAGGAGTTCATTTCAGATGAGATCTATCTTCAGGTATTAACAATGCCGCTTGATACAAGCCAGGCAATATTTGACATTAAATTACCCTATGGAGCTCCTGTGAAATTTATAGAAGTGCTTCCATATATTCTGGGAGTATTGATTTTAGCAGCTATTTTATTTGCTGTATTCTGGTTTATACGCAAAAGGAAAAGGAAAAAGCAGGTGGGAGATCGTTTTAAACCTCTTGTGCCACCACATATTACTGCATTGCAGGAACTGGATAAAGTAAAAGAAGAAAGACTCTGGCAAAATAACAGGGAAAAGGAATATTACAGCCGTCTGACAGAGATACTCAGGATATATTTAGAAGGCAGGTACGGAATATATGCTATGGAGCAAACAAGTGATGAAATTCTTGACTCGCTAAGAAAGACCGGTTTTAATGATAATCGTCTGTTTGATAAATTGAAATCCACCCTGACTATTTCTGACCTGGCTAAGTTTGCAAAACTAAAGCCTTCTCCAAATGAGAATGAAGGATGCCTCCTTGATGCATATGTTTTTGTGAATGATACAAAAATTTCTATTCCTGATCCCATTGAAAATGATGAAACAGGGGATCAGAATTCTGAAGCCAAAAACAAGTCAGAAGAGGAAAAGAATCAGGATATAATAAAGGATAAAACAAATTAGGAAGTGAAATGGGAGATTTAGTATTTCAATATCCAAAACTTTTGTATTTGCTCCTATTGCTAATACCTGCAATATTGTGGTATGTACTCAGGGACAGGTATTCTAAAGCGAGTCTTCAATTCTCTTCGCTTGAGGCATTTAGAAATAGCAGGATTTCGATTCGCCAATACCTCAGACACTTGTTGTGGGTATTCAGAATTTTTGTTTTTGCATTGTTAATCATTGTTCTGGCACGACCTCAATCTACTGAACACTGGCAGGATATAACTACAGAGGGTATTGATATCATGATTGCCCTTGATATTTCCAGTAGTATGCTTGCAAGGGATTTTCAGCCTGATCGCCTGGAAGCCTCAAAAGACGTAGCTACCGAGTTTATTTCCGGAAGACCAAATGACAGGATCGGCCTGGTGGTTTTTGCAGGAGAAAGTTTCACTCAGTGTCCTTTAACAAGTGATCATTCTGTATTGATTAATTTTTTTCAGGATGTTGAAAGTGGAATGATTGAGGATGGAACTGCTATTGGAAATGGTTTGGCAACTTCAATTAGCAGGTTAAAAAATAGTAAGGCTATTAGCAAAGTAATTATTCTCCTGACAGACGGAGTTAATAACAGGGGAGAAATTGCTCCTAAGACTGCTGCTGAGATTGCAAAAACATTTGGTATCAGGGTATATACTGTTGGTGTTGGATCTATGGGAATGGCACCTTATCCGGTGAATACAGCTTTTGGTATAAAATACCAGAATATGAAAGTGGAAATTGATGAGAAGGTGCTAAAGGAGGTAGCCCTGGCAACTGATGGTAGGTATTTCAGGGCTACGGATAACAGGAAGTTAAAGGAAATTTATGAGCAAATAGATCAGCTTGAGAAGTCGAAAATTGAAGTAAAAGAAGTTAGCAGGAGAAAAGAAGAGTTTGCAAGTTTTGCCTTGATTGCTTTCTTTTTATTAGTGGCAGAAGGTTTATTCAGAATTCTATTATTCAGGGCTCTGCCTATATAGGATTCCATTAATTAAAATTAAGAGTTCATGTTTCGGTTTGAAAATATTGAGTTTTTGTATTTTTTGTTGTTGATACCGGTATTCTTTTTCCTGTTCAATATCAGTACTGCAATTGGAAGAAGAAGGATGAAACGTTTTGGCGATCCTGAAGTTTTAAGAATACTCATGCCAGATGTTTCAAAATCCAGGCCAACAATCAAGCTTATTCTCTATGCTTTTGCCCTTTCATTTATTATAATGGCAATTGCAAGACCTCAGTATGGCACAAGACTTCAGGAAATAAAAAGAAAAGGAATAGAAATCATTATAGCCATGGATGTGTCTAACTCTATGATGGCAGAAGACATTCAACCAAATAGATTGGAAAAAGCCAAGCAAGCTGTCTCGAAAATGGTTGACAGGTTGGTAAATGACAGGATAGGACTGATTGTTTTTGCAGGGAAAGCTTACTCGCAAATTCCCATAACAAATGATTATGCATCAGCAAAAATGTTTTTATCCAGCATATCTCCGGGTATAGTCCCGGTGCAGGGTACCGCAATTGGTGCTGCAATTGACCTGGCAATGAGTTCATTTACTCCTGATGAAGAAATGAACAGGGCACTGATTATTATTACCGATGGTGAAAACCATGAGGATGATCCTTTGGCAAAGGCTGAACAGGCAAATAAGCAGGGAATAAAGGTTTATACCATTGGTGTGGGATTACCAAAAGGCAGCCCGATACCACAATCATTAACAGGGCAGAGAAATTTCCTTAAAGACAAGGATGGTGAAGTGGTAATTAGTAAGCTTGATGAAAAGATGTTACAGGATATTGCCTCTGTTGGTGGAGGGAAATATATTCGGGCCAATAATACGAGGCTGGGTTTAAATGCACTTTTTGATGATATCAATAAAATGGAGAAGAAGGAAATTGAAGCCAGAGTATATTCTGAGTATGAAGATATTTATCAATATCCGATTGTTTTAGCTCTCATTCTCCTGATTACGGAATATTTACTCCTTGAAAGAAAAAACAGGAAACTAAAGCATATAAGTTTGTTCCGGATTGATAAATAATAAAAATGTAAACACATGAAATTATATTTATATCTGTTTATGATAATGAGCCTGCTCCTAAGCGAGAATATTGGCGCCCAGCAAGATCGTAAATTGATAAGGGAAGGGAACAGAGAATTTAAAAAAGAGAAATATGATGATTCTGAGATTTTATACCGGAAAGCTCAGGAGGACACAAAACTTCCTTTTGTAACTTCATTCAATATTGGAGATGCACTTTACAAACAGGAAAAATATGAGGAGGCAGCAAGTCAGTTTCAGAAATTATCAGAACAGGAGTCTGAAAAACTAGCCGGGGCCGGATCTTTTCATAATCTTGGAAATTCATATCTCCAGGCAAGTAAATTAGAAGAAAGCATCGAAGCTTATAAAAATGCATTAAGAAGAAACCCGAATGATCTTGAAACTAAATATAATCTTGCTTTTGCTCAGGATAAGCTAAAGGAACAACAGCAAGAGCAGCAACAAGATAAGGATCAGGATAAGGATCAAGATAAGCAGGATCAGGAGAATCAGGATGATAAACAGGATCAACAGGACAAGGATAAACAAAATGATCCTGAGGACCAGGAACAAAATCAGAATCAGGAACAGAAACCTTCACCTGATCAAATCTCAAAGGAGGATGCCGAGAGAATCTTACAGGCCCTGCAAGAGGATGAAAAAGATGTTCAGGACAAGGTGAAAAAGGCGAAAGCAGCAAAAGCTAAAGTGAAAACAGTGATTAATTGGTAACTTTGCAAGCTTATTGATGAAAAATAATTACCGCGTAGCGGTTATAGTATTGTAGCATTGGGGTCCTGATTTTGAAATTTTCCCCGTAGGGGATATACTTTTAATGAGGTTTTTCGATTTGTTCTTAATTGTTAAACTCCTACAGAGTATAAATTTCATTCTTGAATAATACAGCTACAATACTTCATGCCCTGTGGGCAACAGTTATAAGTAGGTTATATGCACATGAGACAGTTTTGTATAGTACTCCTGTTGTTGCTTTTGAATAGTACAACATTATTAAATGCTCAGGATGTTAGGTTTACTGCTTCAGCTCCGGGAGTAGTTGAGCAGGGTGAACAGTTTCGACTTATTTATAGCATAAACAAAAAAGCTGATCAGTTCATTCCTCCCGGGCTTAAGGATTTTAATGTATTGATGGGCCCAAGTACTTCTTATAACCAGAGCACATCAGTGATCAACGGAAAACTAAGCCAGAATATTTCTTATACTTATACTTATGTTTTACAGGCTGTTTCTGAAGGCAAGTTTACCATTCCTTCTGCTCAGGTTCATGTAGATGGTAAAAGCTATGAATCGCAGCCATTGAAAATTGAAGTTGTTTCAGGTAGTTCCGTAGGATCTTCTAAGCCTGGAGGAACAACATCATCTCCTCAGGGAATAGGCAATGAAGATCTTTTTGTGCGCCTAATTGTTGATAAGCGGGAAATTTATCAGGGCGATCGAATAACTGCTACTATTAAAATATATTCCCGTGTTAATCTTTCTGGTTTTGAAGATGTACGATATCCTGATTTTGCCGGGTTCTTGCGGGAAGATATTGAAACTCCACCATTACAATCCCTTGAAAGGGAAAGTGTAAAAGGCCAGATATATGGTACAGGGGTACTTTCAAGATTTGTTTTGTTTCCTCAAAAAAGTGGCGAATTAGTGATTGATCCGGTGGAAATAACCGCACTTGTACAACAAAGGGTTTCTTCTCAAAGTTCAAGAAGTTTTTTCGATGATTTTTTTGATTCTTATCAGACTCTTCGAAAAGATATTTCAAGTCCGGTTATAAAAATTAAGGTAAAGCCACTTCCTGCAGGATCACCACCAGCTTTTTCAGGTGCGGTAGGTTCTTTCAGGATGCAAGCAAACCTGGATAAGGATACAGTTTTCACAAATGAGGCAGTGACCCTGAGGATCAAAGTGTCAGGTCAGGGAAATCTTAAGTTGATTCAAGCCCCTGGAATTGATTTTCCTCTGGATTTTGAATCTTATGATCCCAAAGTTATTTCCAATATTACATCTTCTATGTCAGGGACTTCCGGATCAAAAACTTTTGAATACCTTATGATCCCCAGATTTGCCGGAAAGTTTAGAATTCCTCCTGTAAGGCTATCATATTTTGATCCTGCAGCGGGCAGATATAAGAGCATGAACTCTGGAGAATTTCAAATTTTTGTGGAAAAAGGAGAAGATGAAGAGGGACTAACTATGGTCAGTTCTCCATCAAAAGAAGATATCCGGTTCATTGGTAAAGATATCCGGTATATTCAAACCGGTCCTGTAAAACTTTACCCGATTGGGAATACACTATGGGGTAAATTGTGGTTTTTCTCTCTTTATCTTGTATTCTTTCTGTTTTTTGGCCTGGTTTATTTTCTTAGAAAAAGGAAGCGGGTGGAGCAGGCAAATATTATGCTGGCCAAAAATAGAAAAGCAAGTAAGCTTGCCAGGAAAAGGCTGAAAAGTGCATCGCACTATTTGAAAGAATCTGATGAAAGCGCATTATATGAAGCGATTCTTAAGGCATTATGGGGATATTTAAGTGATAAATTAAGTATTCCAGCCTCCAGTCTTTCCAGGGAAAATATAGCTGCAAATTTTGAAAAACATGGTATAGATAAAGAACTTATTCGTTCTTTTTCAGATTTGTTGGATGAATGTGAATATGCTCAGTATGCTCCCCAGGTAAGTAGCTCAGAGTTAAAGGGGGTATATGAAAAGGCGGTTAAGATGATTGTGGAACTTGAGCAAAAATTGAAATAAGATGACAAAAAGAATATTGCTTATTGCAACTCTCATTTTTGTTTTCCTGAACGGCTTTGGAAATAGCCTTGAAGATAGTATTCAGGCTGGAAATACATTCTATACCCAGGAGAAGTTTGAAGATGCCATCAGGGTGTATGAATATGTGATAGAGCAAGGATACGAAGCTCCTGTATTGTATTATAATCTGGGAAATGCTTATTTCAAAACCCATAAGATCACTTATTCTATCTTAAATTATGAAAAGGCTTTATTGCAGGATCCCCGCAATGAAGACATTATATATAACCTGGATCTGGCAAAGAGTTTTGTGGTGGATAAGATTGAACCTGTTCCGGGTTTTATCCTTTCAGAATGGCACCATGCTTTCGTGAATTTGTTTTCAAGCGATGTTTGGGCAATTATTAGTATTTCCTCTTTTCTTCTGTTGCTGTTTGCATTATCCCTTTATTTATACTTAAGGAGATATGGCATAAAAAAACTTTTTTTCTGGCTGAGCGTATTATTTATGTATATTACCATTTCTTCTTTTGTGTTTTCGTATCATCATCGAAGGCTCCTTATGAATCCTGGTACAGCATTAGTTCTGAGTCCTTCTGTTGTGGTTGAAAGCTCCCCGGATGAAAGTGGTACAGATCTGTTCCTGATACATGAGGGAACAAAACTGACTGTTAAAGAGAGTGTTGGTGACTGGACAAAAATACGATTAAGTGATGGTAAGGAAGGATGGGTTCCCACAGAGTCAATCATTTTAATTTAGGATCTTCCAGGTGAGGCAGAAAAAACAAATTATAAGCACTATGAAAAAAATTCTTACAGTACCCGTGTTAGTCTTTTTTATTTCAGCCCTGTTTCAATCGTGCAATAAAGAAGAATATGGCCCCAATGATATCCGTATTAATAATGTTAGTTCATTTACATACACTGATGTACATGTAGATACCTCTGAAGGAATAAATGAATATGGAACAATTAATTCTGGTGAAACTACAGAATATAAGAGGTTTAAACAGTCCTTCAACAAAGCAGATATTACCTTGAGGATTGATGGAGTACAATATAGCACCGAATCTGTAAATTTCAGTGCACTTGTACCACTTGTGAAGGGTAAATTAACATACGATGTTGATGTCGATACGCATACCAGGATAATATCTATGAATATATCTAAAATTCTTCCCCTTTAAGGTTTTTCATTATTTTTGGATATTCAATTCAAAAATTTATACAAATGAAAACTACATTTCTCTTCCTGGCTTTTACTTTTATCTTTTCTCTTTCGTATGGCCAAAACACGGATACACCCAAACCTATAGCTCCTTACAGCCCTTATATTTTAGCTGGAAACACTTTGTATCTTGCCGGACAAATTCCAATTGAAGCAATTACGGGAAAACTCATTAGAGGAGATATTGCCGAAGCTACAAGGGTAGTCATGCAGAATATTGGGGTAATTTTAGAAAAGAATGGGATGGATTATTCAAATCTTGTTAAGTGTACTATATATCTTAAAGATCTTGATAATTATAATGCTGTGAATAAAGTATATGCTGGTTTCTTCGATGGAAAGTATCCTGCCAGAGTTGCAGTTGAGGTTGCTCGTTTGCCTCTGGATGCGGATATAGAAATATCTTCCATTGCTGTTAAATAAACTCAAATGAATTCCTTAATTCTTATTCTGCTTGCTATAGCAGGTTATATAGTTGCTTACCATACTTACGGTAAGTTTTTAGCCGGTAAAATATTTAAATTAAGCAATGAGAATTCCATGCCTGCTTACGAGCTGGAAGATGGTGTGGACTATGTGCCGACTAAAAAGCATATAATATTTGGTCATCATTTTACCACCATAGCCGGACTTGGTCCAATTGTGGGCCCTGCAATTGGGATAATCTGGGGATGGTTGCCAGCATTTATATGGGTTTTAGTTGGTTCTATATTTATGGGAGCGGTTCACGATTTTACCACTCTTGTAATTTCTGCCAGGAATAAGGGTAAAACTATTGGCCAACTAACAGGAGATATTATAAGTCCCGGGGCCAGGTATGCTTTCCAGTTTATCATGCAGTTTTTATTGTTTATAGTGATTTCTGTGTTCGCAATGATTGTAGGACTTCTTTTTGAAATGTATCCTGAAGCAGTTTTTCCTGTATGGATGCAAATTCCTATAGCCTTATGGTTAGGGAGGCAGATTCAAAAAGGCAGGAATGACCTGGTTTATTCGATTATTGCAGTTGTGCTTATGTATATTACAGTAATAATTGGAGCCTGGTTCCCACTGAATCTCACGCCATTGTTTGAATCCATAGTTCATGATCCTGTACAGGCAAAAAACCTGTCTGTTTCCGCCTGGGTTCTGATTTTGCTTATATACGTTTTTTTCGCTTCCACAATTCCGGTGCAAAAGTTATTGCAACCACGCGATTATATTAACTCACATCAGCTTCTTGTAGCTATGACCCTCTTATTTCTTGGATTAATTGTTGCTCATCCACAAATAACAGCTCCGGCTATAAATCCTGCTGCTACTCAAGCCGGGAGTGATATACCTCCTCTGGCACCTCTGCTTTTTATTACAATTGCCTGCGGAGCAATTTCGGGATTTCATTCCCTTGCCAGTTCAGGAACCACAGTAAAGCAGGTGGCTAAAGAAACAGATACTCTGTTTATTGGTTACGGAGGTATGTTGCTGGAAAGCCTGTTGGCTGTACTGGTGTTACTGGCCATAGCCGGAGGACTTGGAATGGATAATCCTGACGCTTTTCATCAGCATTATGGCTCATGGACATCTGCTTCAGGCCTGAATGCCAAACTGGGAGCCTTTGTGGAGGGTTCTGCCAACCTGATAGAAAGCCTTGGAATTCCCCCTTTGGTGGGGAAATCCATCATCGCTGTGTTTATTGTAAGTTTTGCAAATACAACCCTTGACTCAGCCGCAAGAATTCAAAGATTATCTCTGCAGGAAATTTTCACGAACAATAGTGGAAAGATAGCCAAGCCATTTAACAACCGTTACTTTGCCACCTTTGTGGTAGTTGCTGCCGCAGGAATGCTTGCTTTTTCCAGGCCGGCTGGTGAAGGAGCCCTGGTACTGTGGCCATTGTTTGGTTCTTTAAACCAGTTACTTGCAGCCCTGGCCCTGGCAATTGTTTCCGTTTACCTGGTTCAAAAACAAAAAAATGTATTTATTACCTTTATCCCCATGGTTTTTGTACTTGTTATGACAATCTGGGCAATGATTCAAAATTTAATCCTCTATTACAAAGATCACGACCTGGTGCTTTCCACACTTTCTGTCATCATTCTTTTATTAACATCCTGGTTAATGATAAGCAGTTTTATCTCATTTATTCGTTTCAAACAAGCCGGTACGTAGAAAATGTATGCATTTTCCGGGTTAATGAATAAAAATTATATCAAATGACTACAAAACTCCTATTATACTTAATTTTAGAAAATGAAAGCAATACAATTAATTAAATACGGATCATCAGAAGAGGCATTTCAGATAGCTGAAATAAAGAAGCCGGAAATTTCAGACTCTGAGGTGTTGATAAAAGTAGAGAGTTTTGGGTTGAACTTTGCAGATGTGATGGCAAGGAGAGGATTGTACAAAGCAGCTCCACCAATTCCTGCAGTGTTGGGATACGAGGTGGTTGGGCGCATTTCAGATATGGGAGCAAATGTGAAAAATTTGCAGACAGGACAAAAAGTTGTAGCCTTTACCCGTTTCGGAGCTTATGCTGAATACGCCAAAACCGATTCAAGTGCAGTTAGTCCGATTTCAGATTCAATGGACAATGGAGCAGCTACGGCCCTTTCTACTCAATATTGCACCGCTTATTATGCTGCATATGATATGGCAAATATTCAGAGAGGGGAATATGTATTGATACATGTAGCGGCTGGAGGAGTGGGAATAGCTCTTGTACAGCTAGCCTTGAACAGGGGCTGTAAAGTAATCGGGACAGTCGGCTCTGAGAAAAAAATACAGTTTTTAAAAAACATGGGAGTGGAGCATGCCATAAATTACCTGGAAAAAGATTTTGAAGAGGAAATCCCAAAAATTCTTGGAGATAGAAAAGTGGATGTGATTTTTGACCCGGTGGGAGGAAAATTCTTTAAGAAAGATCGTTCCTTACTGAATGCAGGTGGCAGGATCATAGCTTATGGGGCATCAGATCAATTGAATAGAAACAAAGGTTTTGTATCAAAACTGAAGTTA
>JAUVKW010000180.1 GCA_030596025.1 Bacteroidota bacterium
AGAATTATTTACCTTAAGCACATATATTCCCTTCTCTAAATTACCGAGGTTCATGGTAACCAGCTTTTTAATAATACTATAATCTTCCCTGTAAACGGATTGCCCAAGAAGGTTTAATACTTCGATAGAGTAAATATCATGGCTTGAATTTATCTGGATGTTCCCATCAGATGAAGGATTTGGATATATCATTACTTGAGCTGTCTCCTGGAATACCTGGTTCACATTAGTTATAGTATTGCATACGCAGTCATGGGTTCCTAATGAATCCCAGACATCCCTCTCATCAGAAATAGTGTCCCATTCCATGGTTATGTCAAATGGTGTAGGATTCTGAGTAACACCATTCTTTACACCTGGTTTTCTGATCAATGAATGATCTTTTGTCCAGGCCATCCAATAGGGACCAAAATTTTGACCATTTATGTCTTTATCCTGAACAATATAATTAATTACCTGTCCCTGGGTGGTATTGGTCGTGGAATCATAGCTGTAAGTTAAAGTGGAATCCTGAATAAAGGACCATCCTGTTTCATCAACAATGGCACTTCCAAGTCCGATTTCTCCGATCAGATCAACTGCGACTGCATTTTCCAGAACTTTATCATCAGATCGCAGCAATGCCATAGCATCGTTGCCATTCATATAAGTGGGAGCAGGATAAACTCCATCCAGCATATCTGCCATGGCCTGAAGTTCAGGATCACATTTCGTAGAATATTGATTGTCTTCGGTTTGCCCATTGACAAATACAAAAACATCGTGTGGAGGAAGAAATCCTTCCAATTGAGTAACTCCGCCACTGGTATAAGTGCTGGAGCCATTGCTATACCTGGCTATCCAGTATTTGCTCAAATCAATAATTTGATTTGTAGGGTTATAAACTTCAAGAGCTTTGCTGTTGTTTGATCCTTCAACGTATTCTGAGAAAAACAGGTCAGAGCAATCAGTCTGGGCCATCAGGTAAAGAGAGGAAAACGAAATGATAAAAAGGAGTAATAGTTTTTTCATATTTTATGGAATTTAGTTACAGAAAAAAAGGGTTTAAATTTAGTAAAAATGAAGCACATAAATTGCATCATTATCTTAGAACCTTTCTAATTTGATGAGAGGTAAATATCTTATTGGTTTTTATTGACCCCTTTCAGGGATCAGTTTAGTGGTTTGTTGTATCCGCCCCTTTCAGGGACGGTTATTCAAATTTAGCCACTTCGTGGCAATAATCTAATGAAAGTGACTGCAAAGGAAAAGTAAAGTTGAAGCCCATTTATGGCAAAAACTAGTGATCCATGCTGCGAAAGAAAAAGTATAGTAATAGTTGCTTCGTGCCAAATACGATGAATCAAGCATTTTCAGTAACTTCCTGTATTTGCCCTGACAGGGCAATATTTGAATAATCCTCCTGGTCCCGGTACCCCGGGATCAGGAGGGGACTGCTACACGGAATACTTCATCCCCGAATGGGGGTGAATAAATGTTTAGATGGAAGGCATTTCATAATTTATGAACAGTCCTTTTTCTTTGATTTTCTCAAGATCATGGATGCTGTCCACCGAGAATGAATCAATGTCAGTGACTGCAGTGTGTATTTTATACCCCGATTCAAGCCAGCGTAATTGTTCAAGAGATTCTGCCTGTTCGAGGATGGTCTTCTTCAATTTTGAAATTTCCAGCAGGATGTTTGATCGATATCCGTACATCCCAACATGCTTATAAAAGCTATGATTCTTTAACCAATTTTCCTGATTTTCATTTTGAATATAAGGAACCGGGCTACGGCTAAAATACAGGGCAGATTGATGTTTGTCAAGAACCACTTTTGGTTGATTTGGATTTATTAATTCTTCCTGATCCCGGATTACTTTTACCAGGGTGCCGATTTGTATGGTTTCCTCTGTAAAAACAGCTATTAACTGCCTGATCTGTTCCGGGTCAATAAAAGGCTCATCTCCCTGGATGTTAAGAACGATATCAAAATTTACAGAGTGGTTTTTCTGATAACTTAACAGGGCTTCTGCACACCTGTCTGTTCCGGTTTTATGATTTTCATCAGTCATCAGGGCAACTCCTCCAAAAGAATCCACTTCTTTTTTTATCACTTCATTATCGGTAGCTACAACAAGGTGATTCAGGACTTTTGAGGACTGCTCCCATACTCTTTGGATCATGGTTTTACCATCAATTTTCACTAAAGGTTTACCCGGGAACCGGGAGGACTGAAAACGAGCCGGTATTATGCCTAATATGTCCATTACAATGAATTCAGATTATTGTGATGCTAAATAAATGTTTCAAGTGGGGCATCCTGTCTGACAAATTTACAAATATCAAACACATAAAAAACCCAAATGAAAGAAACCACCAGGATAAGTATTTCAAAAATCCTTAAAATTTAGCTAATTTCGCAATATTATTGAAGCTTAATACTAGAAATGGAAGAAGTTCAGAAGATAAAACAAAGATTTGGCATTGTAGGTAACTTTCCGGGCTTAAACCGGGCCATTGATATTGCAGTTCAGGTTGCCTATACTGATTTATCCGTACTCATATCGGGTGAAAGTGGAAGCGGAAAGGAAGTGTTTCCCCAGATCATTCATCATTACAGTTCGAGAAAACACGGGAAATATATTGCCGTAAACTGCGGGGCTATTCCCGAAGGCACAATTGACTCTGAATTGTTTGGACATGAAAAGGGTGCTTTTACAGGAGCAACTGATAGTCGCAAGGGGTATTTTGAGGTTGCAAACGGAGGGACCATATTTCTTGATGAAGTGGCTGAGCTGCCACTGTCAACCCAGGTTCGATTACTCAGGGTTCTTGAAACCGGGGAATTTATTCGTGTGGGGTCATCCAATGTACAGAAGATAAATGTTCGGGTAATTGCAGCTACAAACATTGATATAATTCACGCTATCCAAAATGCTAAATTTCGTGAAGATCTCTATTACAGGCTTAATACTGTACCTATACAAGTTCCTTCTTTAAGGGAGAGAGGAGAAGATATATCTTTACTGTTCCGGAAATTCGCAAGAGATTTTGCAGATAATTATCGTATGCCTCCTATTGTTCTTAGTACTGAAGCCATAAACGTCCTTGAAAATAATCGTTGGCCTGGAAATATCCGGCAACTAAAGAATATTGCGGAACAGGTGTCTATCATTGAGGAAAGCAGGGATATTGATGAGTCTAAAATTAGAAAATACCTACCCGATTATCAGAATGCAAAACTTCCGGCCTTGATTCAAAAGGTAGATCAGGAATCATTTTCTTCGGAGAGAGAGATCCTGTATAAGATATTGTTTGACATGAAAAGTGATATGAATGATCTTAAGAAACTGGTTGCAGACTTACTTAAGGACGATTATAATGTTTCTGGTTTGCAGGGAGAGCATGCGCAAACTGTGCAAAAACTTTATCAGAGTATAGATGAGGAGTCACCGGATATTCCACGGGAAATGGAAGTACAAAAGGAGCCGGATCCAAACATACAGGACACAGAAGAAATTATTGAAGAATCATTATCTCTTGAGGATAAAGAGATAGAAATGATTACAAAAGCACTGGAAAAATATCATGGCAAAAGGAAGCAGGCCGCAGTTGAATTAGGAATTTCAGAACGTACTCTCTACAGGAAGATTAAGGAATATGGATTGAATTAGTTAAAAATTGATGCTTTTTAAGAAAAACACACATTTCGGAATAAAGAATTATTACCTGATTTTATCAGGACTTATCTTATTATATTTATTAAACGGATGTAAGGTTAGCTATTCTTTTTCAGGTGCATCTATTTCACCGGAAGTAAAAACTGTAGCAGTGCTGTTTTTTCCAAACCGGGCAAGTATTGTCAATCCAACTTTAAGTCAGGATTTTTCAGATGCTCTCCGGGACAAAATCAGAGATCAGACTAACCTTGTTTTTATGTCAAGCAGTGGCGATGTGAATTTCGGGGGTGAGATAGTGGAATATCGGACAAGTCCATTGGCAATTACAGGAGACGACCGTGCTGCCATGAACCGCTTCACAATAGGTATTAGAGTCAAGTTTACCAATGCTATTGACCCTGAGCAGGATTTTGAGAAGGTGTTTAGCAGGTACCAGGATTATGATAGCTTTCATAATTTGAGCGATGTAGAAGAAGAATTAGTAATAGTGATTTTGAAACAAATTACGGAGGATATTTTTAATCAGGCATTTGTGAATTGGTAACAATTTTATGAAACGAAGTGAATAAAATTGCGGCTTTTTAGGGGTAGCCCTTTGGGAGCGAAGTAACCAAACAAAGATAAAAGATTAATAATAGTAGTTCAAGACTTGAAGATTTGAAAAGTTGAAGAGTTCAATGAAACTTGAATTTGAGGAGTCTGCAACGAACTAATAACTTATGAACAGGGAAGAATTCATATCGTATTTAAAGAGTCCTGCGAGCCTTGATAAAAAGAGTTTGCCTGAAATCAATGAGCTGCTTGAAGAATTTCCATTCTTTCAATCCGGACACCTGTTGTTTCTGAAAAATTTGCACAATTTAGATCATATTCGTTTTGGCAGCCAGTTAAAAAAGTCATCCTCCATTGTGTCAGACAGAGAGCGTTTATATGACTTACTTTTTCCTGCCACAGAGATGGGGATAGAATTGCCTGCCGAGACCCTTAACAGACCTGTTCTTGAGAAGGCTGATGAGGACGTATTGCCTGAAGAATCTAAAAAATCTGACCCTCCAGGGAATTTACAGGAAGTAGCAAGTGAGACATCTCAAATAAAGAAAACCGGACCTGCTGATGATTTAAGAGAGCAGGTTGAAAGGCGCCTTGCTGAGATTCGAGGAGAAAATATTCCGGAACTGAAAGCTGAAAAAGCAGAGGGAAATGATATAGAGCAAAAAGAGTTTCAAGATTCAACAGCCATTGTCCCGGGAGAAGAATCCCGGGATATTGAAATAATGACAGAGCCAGAGCTGGAAGGAAAATTTAGTGAAGCAGGAGAACTACTCCTTTTGGGGGATGAGAAAGAAGTGGATGATATTTATGCTAATCCTGAATATCACCCTGATGAGGAACTCGAAGGTGATATATACAAGGAAGAATCTCTTCTTGATCTTGATTATCCTATGGATAATGAAGAGATTAAAAAAAAACCAGATTTGAAGGGAGAAATTCATTCTTTTGAATCATGGTTGAACTTGCTTAGAACTATGCCTTCTGAAGGAGGAAATGAAAATACTTCCCATGGAGTGAAAAAGGCTGCTTCAAGTCAGCGTGAGATCATTGATAAATTTATCATGGAAAATCCCCGGATTCAGCCTAACCATGATGATGAGGATGAGAAAGAAGATATGTCAGCAGAAAGTATAGCTGACGATGATGGACTATTTACGGAGACTCTGGCAAATATTTATATTAAACAAGGGTATTATTCCAAAGCAATTTTTTTCTACCAGGAATTAAGTTTGAAGTTTCCGGAAAAAAGTATTTACTTTGCAGGTCGAATTAAGGAAATAGAAAAAAGAATTAACAAACTCTAAATCAAGATAAAATGGGCTTATATACATTATTTTCAGTGCTGATAATTATTGTAAGTGTCTTGCTGATACTTGTGGTTTTGGTTCAAAACTCCAAAGGAGGAGGTCTTGCAGCAAATTTTTCAGCATCAAATCAGGTTATGGGTGTTCGAAAGACTACAGACTTTCTTGAGAAAGCAACCTGGACCCTGGCAGTTAGCCTGCTAGCATTAAGTTTAATGGCCAGCGCAGCAATACCCAGAGCTGGTGGAGAAGAGAGCTCAAGAATCCAGGAGCAAATTGACAGGGCTATAGATCCTTCCCAGATACCAAATCTGCCCACTGCTCTTCCTCCTGATGGGAATTCCAATCCTGAGTAGAAGTTAATTCAAAAAATATCAATGTCAGTCTGTCATAACAAGGCTGACATTTTTTTTATTAGTAAAATTGGGCTGGTTCGATTAAGTAGCAGATTGTGAGAAGTTTGCGCGAAGTATTTTAGCTTTAAGAGTAAAGAGTTAATTTGTAAGGCTGTTATTCTGTCTACTCAAAATATAAAAAAGTTCTGGTTTCGGCTTTGGCATAGAATATGATAAAAGCTCTGAGTATT
>JAUVKW010000142.1 GCA_030596025.1 Bacteroidota bacterium
TTTAAGGTAGCAGAAGCCAAAGCTTTTACAATAGACACTGGCGATGCCTGTGTATGCCGGTTAAATGCAAGAATTCAGTCCACCGGGATTGGCAGATTGTTCAGGAACATAGATTATCATTTTGGAAGTTGCCTGGATATTCATACAGGTCTTCCACTTATGGCTTTCAGGTATTTGAAAACCGGAAAAAATGTGACTTACCATAAAACCAGTTATGATAGAAGTTCGAGGATAGATTCTACCATTGCCTTTAGTGATTCTACAGGAAGGCATGTTCTTGATAAGAACGTATACGACCTGGTCTCTGCTTACCTTTTTTTCTGGCAACACTTTCACCCTGACCGGATGCAGCCAGGAGAGAAAATTATTATTCCTACCTTTTTCTATTATGAACCTTTCGATTTGGTGTTTACATATAAGGGGAAGGAGGAAGTTAAAACGAAAAACTCTACTATAATTTGCCATAAAATTGTACTACTTACAGAGATAGGTCCATTTTTTAAGACAAACGAAGATATGATCATATGGTTTTCAGATGATGAACGATATTTGCCAGTTATTGCCTATATGAATTTAAGAATTGGATCATTAAGAGGAGAGCTGTTGAATTATTGAATCAGTGAGACTATGATTTTATCTTTCCGGTCGGGTTTTCTCATATATCAAAAGTTCGTAACTCAAAACAGAATAGATTCAATAGGTAGAATGTGTTGAATTTCTTTTATTTTTGGCATAATTAGTGCATATTAAAAGAAAAGAAGTTTTGAGAAAGCACATTTACATATTTGTCCTGATTTTCTTACATTACTTTGTGGCCATTAAGTTTGTTTGTGCTCAAGGTGAGGGAATTCCCGATTATATTGGAGAAAAACTGGAATATTCAATTTTTTATAGTTTTATAAGGGCCGGTACTGCCACCATGAGTTTCCAGGAAGATTCCCTTTCCGAAAATTATTATATTAAAATGGATTCAAGAACGGTTGGTGTTGCAAATACGCTTTACCGGATAAGGGATATTTATGAATGTACAATGGATCCTCTGACAGGATATCCCATTAAAGCTATTAGAAATATTCGGGAAGGTCGCTACAGGGCATATAATGAAGTGGAATATGATCATCATATCAGAGAGGATTCAACGCTTGTGAACAGTCAGAAATCAGGAGTTGCTGTGGTACCAAAGGAGATTTATGATATTTTATCGGCATTTTATTTGTTGAGGAAGAAATGTATTTCAGGGTCCTTGCAGCAAGGAGACACCATTTTCATTAAAACTTATTTTACAGATGAGGTATTTGACTTGAATATCAGATATATGGGTAAAGAAAAAGTCAAAACAGAATTTGGGAAAATTATGTGTTATAAATTCAATCCTGTAACAGAAGTTGGCAGAGCCTTTAAGACAGAAGATGATATGACTATCTGGTTTACTGATGATTCCAATTTCCTTCCTGTAGAAGTTCGTTTGGAACTAAGAGTTGGGTCTGTTCGTGTTGAGTTGGTAGATTTTTCAGGCCTTAAACATGAATCTCAGTTGAGTCTGAAAAAATAAACTCTTGCTGTTTTCTCAAATTAAAGTGGAAAGCTTCATAATATATTAAGCTTTCTGCTATTTTTGTATTATCCAAGTAAGTTGTTTTAAAGTATAATTATGGCGTCAACAGCAGATTTCAGGAATGGATTGTGTATTGAGTTTAATAATGATCTATTTACCATAACACAGTTTCAACATGTAAAACCCGGAAAAGGGCCGGCTTTTGTTCGAACTAAGTTAAAAAATTTAAGAACAGGTAAAGTTATTGACAATACCTTCTCGGCAGGTCATAAAATAACGCTTGCCAGGATTGAAAGACGACCCTATCAGTTTCTATATCAGGATGATTTGGGCTTTCATTTCATGCATAATGAGACCTTTGAGCAAATTAATCTACCTGCTAATTTGATGCCATCTTCTGATTTTATGAAAGAAGGGCAGAATGTTGAAATTGTTTTTCATGCAGAAACAGAAACAGCCCTTTCTTGTGATCTGCCACCATTTGTGGTTCTTGAAGTCACTTATTCCGAACCTGGCGTTAAGGGAGATACTTCATCATCAACTGCCTTGAAAGTTGCTGAATTAGAAACAGGTGCCAAGCTCAATGTTCCTTTGTTTATTAATACCGGAGATAAAATAAAGGTAGATACAAGAGATAATTCATACTCGGAACGAGTGAAACAATAGAAATTCCCCTGATGCCAGACAATGCATCCATCAAGCGACTAAAACTGACTAAGTTTAAACTGAATGCCCTGTTGAACATTACACAGGCAATCAATGATAATTTACCTGCCGATGACCTTCTAATCAAAGCTGAGAATATTCTTCGCAAGGATTTGAATATTGGTAAACTTGTCATATTTATGAAATCAGGAGATTGGGAATGTATTCTTGAATCAGGATGTCTTGCAGGAAGTTGTGCAGGTATTCATGTTGAAGAAGATTTATTACCTCATTCAGAGATAACATATATTACTTCATCTGAAAAAGAAAGCCTGAAAGGCTTTGATATTATTATTCCTGTTTATAATAACAATGCCCCTATTGCATTTGTAATCATTGGGGATATTGATGAAGAAGGAAAGGGTGTTAGTCCGGTAATCAAGCATCTGAATTTTATACAAACTCTTTCGAATATTGTTGTTGTTGCTATCGAGAATATCAGGTTATTTGAGGATAGCCTTAAGCAGGAGGCTCTGAAAAAGGAGCTTGAACTTGCCTCCAGGATGCAATCTATGCTAATCCCTGATAACGAGACACTTCCCCGAAATGAGTATTATCAAATTTCAGGTTTTTACCTTCCACATTATGAAGTTGGAGGAGATTATTATGATTGTATTCAGTTGAACAAACATGAATTGGGTTTTTGCATGGCCGATGTTTCAGGAAAAGGAATATCAGCAGCTTTACTTATGGCAAATTTCCAGGCTTCTTTAAGATCCCTGTTTACTGATGAAATATTATTAGATGATCTGGCGAGGAAGCTTAACAGACGGGTAATAGAGACTGCGCATGGTGAGAAATTTATAACAATTTTTATTGCGAAGTACAATACCAGGACACAGGTTCTTGAGTATATAAATGCTGCCCATAATGCCCCGGTTTTTTATGAGATGAAGTCAGATCGTTTGATGAAATTTGAGAGTAGTTGTGTGGGGATAGGAATGCTGGATGAAATTCCAAGTATAAGCATGGGGTCATACAGAATTAGTGAAGAGTCAAAAATTATATGTTATACCGATGGCCTTTCGGAATTGACTGATAAGAAAGGAAAAGAAATTGGGACAATAGCGATTGAAAAAAGCATAAAGAACAATAAAAGCATCTCCAGCAACATTACATCCTTAATACGCAACGAAAAGATTAAAAGTGGAAACAGTAGACTATTTGACGATGTTTCTATTCTTGGCTTACAATTTATGATTTAATTTATTTTATTGCCTGTGGAGCGACTTTCAGAGTCACTTTTGTTAACCCGCTTTATTCATGCAAAAGCGAAGCGCATTGTATGAACCGGAACGAAGTGGAGCTCGACGAAGTCAATGTGTGGAGGAGAGTGGGAAGCAAAGCGGGAACCGACCAACGGGAGCTCACGAAGTAAATCCCGATTTAGACATACCCAAATTTGGAGTAATGAAATGATACAAATTTGTTGGTATAGTCTTAATCGTAGAAAATGTATGCATTTTCCGGGTTAAGCTTTTCTATCTGAGAATTATCTCCCTGGAACACATCAAGAGCAACGATTATAGCCATAAAACCCCAAAATGGCGCAGAGGCTTTATCTGTATCCAGAAAATTATTCAGTAATCCATGGAAGGCATAACTTATCAGGCCCAGACTGACTACAAGCATCAACCATCTATATGGAGCCTCTTGCTTCTTGAAATAGTACCTGAAAGAGGTGTATAATGCAAAGAACAATATCAAAAGAAATGAAAAAGTTCCCAGAATTCCTGATTCTGAGAGAGGTCCGAGATATTCGCTATGTGCTGTACCCATGGTACCAAAATTGGTGCTGATAATAGTTTTATCTTTAGACGTTTGCCAAGCTGCATATTCAAACATATAGGTTCCGGGACCCCAGCCAAGGAAAGGTTTCTGTTTATACATGGCCAATGCTGCTTTCCATCGATTTATTCGTTCAAGATTTGAAGCATCAGATGAAATGTTTGAAATTGATTGTACATGTTGGGTAATGTTTGTTGAAGAATCCTGTCTGTTTTCTTCCAGTTTCATTTCAATTTCTGTCCATGAAAAAGCAAGGACTACACCAGCTAATACGGTGATAGTTAAAAGAATAAATGGCTTTATTTTAAGCTTTATTATAATAAAAACTCCAATTGCAGCAAGCATGCTGATCCAGGCTGCCCTGGAATATGAAAATGTCAGTCCAAAGAGGAAAATAATTAGCATTATCCAGATCCAGATCTTCTTTTTCCCATTGAAGTTTTTTCCGGGCAGAAATCCAATAATTACAAGCAATATCATGGTAATAACTGCGCCAAAAGAAGTATGATCATTAAAGAATGGTGAAGAAGATCCGTGTGCTGCAGGTTGATTGAATAAACCATCCTGAATCAGATTTGACATAGAATATACAACCACAATAGACATACCCCCTGCAAATAGAAGTAAAAATCGATAGATATTTGATGGCTTTTTAAATATCACAATAGCAATGAAATAGAAGCTAACAATAAACCAAATTCTTGAAACAAGAAATTTGAGGGATACAAGGGGCATTGTACTGCTGATAGATGTAATAAACAACCAGCCAATGTAAAACAGTATAGCCAGTGTAAGAGGATGTTTTAGAATGGCTTTAGGGTAAGTTTTCTCTAATAACAACTTATAGACAAAGATGAATGTCATAATAAGCATTAAGGGTTCTGTAGGAAGGTAAAGGTTAAACTCTATGCCAGGTAAAAACTCCCTTAACTGAATGGATAGGGGTACCAGAAAAACAAGGATCATAAAACTTATTTCGAGGGAGTAAAAGCATATCCAGACAAAGAACAGAGCCAGAGGAAGAAGATTGAGATAATAGATTTCGAAATATGATAGCAGGCTGTTAACAGCTATAAAAAGGGCAGAAAAAAAGAAAAGCCATAGCAGACTTTTATCCTGGAAGATTTTTCCTAAAGGGACTCCTTTGGAGGTGGGAAAGGATCCCATTTATATCTGATTTTTAAAGGTATCGATAAATATCAGTCCAAAAATGCCAAAAAGCAGGCTTGAGAAAACAGAAAGTAAAACGATTAAGCTTTTATTTGGATAAGCTTTCTTTTCGGCCTTTTCGGCTTTATCTACAATGAATGTGTGTGGAAGGCTTTGCTCAGTATCCACTTTTGCCCTGGTATATTTATCTTTTAGCAGGCTCAATCGCCTACTTTCATCTTCCAGAAATTTCTTAAGAAATATATAATTACCTCCATATTTTCCCAGGATTTCTATTTGTTTTTCAAGCTTGTTAGCCAGACTCGTATTCCCTTCAGATAGAGCGCTTAGCCATGTCTCATTTAAACCTACAGATTGAGCTTCTACATCATATATCCCAAGCTTTCCAAGACTTGTTAAAGAATCTTCTATTTCTTTAATTTCAGATTGTAATAACATGTATTCATTAGATACAATCTGAAATGCTTTTTCAGCTCTTTCCTTTTGCATGCGATTCATTGTAGAATCTAATAAAGCAGCAATTTCATTGGCCATATCCGCTGCAATTTGAGGATCTTCATCCAGTACACTAATGTTTACCGACATATATTCAGTTTTACGAAAACTGATATTCTTCTTCATCCGGGCATTAAGTAATGTGTATCTATATTTTACATCTTCCTTTATATCGTAATGTTCTAAAAGATTAAACTTTTGAACAAGCTTTTGTTTAATCTCCTCGGAGTGCAAAATTTGTAACAATTGCTCGGCTTCTTCTTCTTCTCCAAAAGATAAAATCCCGGATCTCTGGTTATCAGTGGTAGTGGAAACCAGCGCCTGGGAAATTGAAACTCCTGATGCTGGGAACATTATAACTGTCGATCTGTACCTCGGAGCGATTGTAAGGGAAATAATAACTGAAACAATTGCTGCCAAACTTGCGATTAGTATCAGGGGTTTGCGTTTGGAATACAGATAGAGAATCAGGTTAGCAGAGCTAAAATTGAAACCGGCTTTCGAATTTTCTTCCATGTTAAGGTTAATTTATTAGGGTTATTTAGGGTATTAGGAATCTCTTTTCACTAAACGAAAGAAACTCATCAATAGTATAAATCAGGTTGTGACAAAACAAATCTAAATTTCTCTGAATTATAGGAGTGGTATTCATATTAATACAATAAGGAAATAGTTCTTTTTTCCTTTTTGTACAAGTATGTACCGCTTATTTAAGAGATACTTATTATTCACAATCAGCTCCAGGTCAGATATCTTTTCTTTATTCAGACTCAATCCGCCACCACTTACTAATCTCTTAAGTTCTCCTTTGGAGGAGAAAATACTGGTTTTTTCAGTAAGCAGGCTTACAAGAGGCTCTCCTTCCTGAATAAGCTTTGTGGAAATTTCATGTTGAGGAACTCCTTCAAAAACAGCAAGAAAAGTTTTTTCATTGATCTTTTTCAGAGATTCCATAGTTCCTTTTCCAAATAGAATTGCAGACGCCTCCTCAGCTACTTCTAATTCTTCAATTCCATGGGTCAGAATTGTAACTTCCCGTGCCAATCTTTTTTGCAGGATCCTGATGTGTGGTGCTGCTTTATGTTCCTGTATCAGGCTCTTAATTTCTTCTCGTGATAGCAATGTGAAGATCTTAATATATTTTTCAGCATCTTCATCTGAAACATTTAGCCAGAATTGATAGAATTTATATGGTGAAGTTCTGGATGGATCAAGCCACACATTTCCTGATTCTGTTTTCCCGAATTTTGAACCATCAGACCTGGTAATTAAAGGACAGGTAAGAGCAAATGCTTCTCCTCCGGTTTTTCTTCTTATCAATTCAGTACCAGTAACAATATTGCCCCACTGATCAGAACCCCCCATTTGAAGCTTGCAGTTAATGTCTTTGAACAAGTGTAGAAAATCAGTCCCCTGGACCAGTTGGTAAGAAAATTCCGTATATGACATTCCTTCTTTTGATTCAGATCCAATCCTGGATTTTACAGAATCTTTTGCCATCATATAATTCACCGTAATATGTTTTCCTATCTCACGAATGAAGTCCAGGAAGCTATATTCCTTCATCCAGTCGTAATTATTTACCAGCGCAGCTTCATTTGGCTTTTTTGAATTAAAATCGAGAAAGTGAGACAGTTGTTTTTTAATAGCCTCCTGGTTGTGACGCAGGGTTTTTTCATCCAGAAGATTCCTTTCCTGAGATTTTCCTGAAGGGTCCCCTATCATGCCTGTGGCACCACCTACCAGTACGATTGGTTTATGGCCTGCAAGCTGGAAAAATTTTAGCAGCATTATACCAGCCAGGTTTCCGATGTGCAAGGAATCAGCAGAAGGGTCAAAACCAATATATCCTATACCCATATTTTTATTCAGATAATCTTCTGTTCCGGGCATAATATCATGTACCATCCCCCTCCATTTTAATTCTTCAACAAAATTCATATCGGTCTTTTGATTTTCGGCAAAGATAATAATAAAACCTGACAGGGTCCGCAGTACCTGTCAGGGTTTTGGAATTAAGGTAAATCATGAAAATGGATGAAGGAGATCGCTTTGCTTCGCTCGCGATGACCTGTTTTTAGTTTAACTTTAATTTGCATGGGAAGGGGATTGGCAGACATTAGAAAGATAGGCCCAAAGTGAGGGCCGATTAGTCTGAAAATCAAAAAAATTCCTTAACTTGTATAGCATAAAGAAGAATGATAGTTGTTTAAATAAAGCTTAAGATAATGAATGGTTTAATTTATAATCCGCGCCTGACAAAATTGCTTAAAGCATTAAGTCAGGAAGATCAGGTAGTGCTTTTTGAAATGGAGGATGGTTCTATAAAATCTTTAGATGAAGTAAAAGATTTTCACCAGGTAAAGACTGCATTAAAGTCTCAACTTCTTAAAGATATGGTGTTGACCGAGCTTTTTGGTTCTGATCCGTTGAGTAAATCCAAATTAAAGAAAAAGCACCTTGATAATTTTATGTCCCTGGTAAAAGTAGTAGTGGACCATTCAAATACTGCGAATTTAAAAGATCTTGCCAGAAAATACCATCTACATATAAAAGCTGAAGAGGATGGGGAAGGAAAAATTGCTTC
>JAUVKW010000054.1 GCA_030596025.1 Bacteroidota bacterium
TTAAAAACTTCCTCATCCTGAATTTTAACCAGGGCCCTCTGATTAATCCCGACTTGTCGGGACTCTAACCAATCCCGAAACAGTCAAAATTTTCAATTTTGCCCCTGTTTCGAGGACTCTCGAAAAACTATGGAATTTAAAATTCCTGGTTTTTCGGAGCTGAGCTAATGAGGAATTTTTAGCGAGGCAAAAATAGTCGGTTTTCATTAATTAAACAATATATTTGCAAAAATTTTAATAATCTATAGTATGAAAAAAGTTCTTGGCCTGGGAAATGCCCTGGTTGATGTATTAATTAGGCTGGATAATGATCAGATATTAAGCGAGTTAAGCCTTCCCAAGGCTAGTATGCAACTGGTAGACAGGGAAAGGGCAGAAAAAATTCTTCATTATACAAAAGCACTAAAAAAAATTATGAGTTCCGGAGGATCTGCAGCTAATACAATTCATGGATTGGCAATGCTTGGAATTGATACCGGATATATTGGTGCGGTTGGAAAGGATGAGTATGGTGCGTATTTTCAATCTGACCTTGAAGATCACAAAATCAAAACATTTTTGAATTATAGAGAAACAGGAACTGGATATGCCACCGCTTTTATCTCTCCGGATTCAGAAAGAACTTTTGCCACTTATCTTGGAGCAGCTCTGGAAATTCATTCTGATATGCTCAAGGAAGATCATTTTTCCGGCTATGATTATTTTCATTTTGAAGGTTACCTGGTTCCCAATTATGAGCTTGTAAGCAAAGCAATTATCCTGGCTAAAGAAAAAGGTGCAAAAATTTCTATCGATATGGCAAGCTATAATATTGTTGAGGAAAACCTTGAATTCCTGAAGCAAATTATTTCTGAACACGTTGATATTGTGTTTGCAAATGAGGAGGAAGCAAAATCTCTTACAGGAAAAGAACCTGAAGAAGCCTTAAATGATATTTCTGAAATGTGTGATATTGCGGTTGTGAAAATTGGGAGCAAGGGCTCTTTGATAAAACGGGGAGGAGATATTTACAAAGTTGGGGTAATAAAGGCTGACAGTAAAGACACAACAGGTGCTGGCGACCTGTATGCTTCAGGTTTTTTATATGGCTTAATTCAGGGATATTCACTTGACAAATGCGGTCAAATAGGAGCTCTTCTATCTGGTAAGGTAATTGAAGTAATTGGAGCCAAGATGGATAATGCCCGCTGGAAAGGAATTCTGAGTTTTTTGAAAACCGAATTAAAATAATCCGTGAATTTCAGCATCAATTTTATCAATGACTTCACTTAGATGATCTGCATTGTGTGGGAAATCATAATGATCAGCTTCCACGATCAAAAAATTTCCCATATTGTATGCTTCCGCCCATGCTTCATACCTTTCATTTAGGCGTTTCAGATAATCCAGCCTGATATTGTCTTCATATTTCCTCCCCCGGTTTTGAATCTGGCTAACAAGTGTTGGAACTGTAGCTCTTAGATAAAGGATAAGATCGGGTGGTTTAATAAGGCCGTTGATTAAGTTGAATAAGGTAAAATAATTTTCAAAATCCCGGGTTGACATTAAACCCATAGCATGCAAATTGGGAGCAAAAATATAAGCATCTTCATATATTGTACGATCCTGGATAACAGTTTTCCCGGACTTTCGAATATCCAGTGTCTGATTGAAGCGACTATTCAGGAAATATATCTGAAGATTGAATGACCATCTCTGCATATCTTCATAGAAATCATTTAAGTATGGATTATCATCCACATCTTCATAATGAGCTTCCCATCCGTAATGTTTTGACAGTAACCTTGTTAATGTTGTTTTTCCCGAACCAATATTTCCTGCTATTGCAATATGCATGATCAGATAAATTAGAATCCTCAAAGAAAATAAAAATACTAATAATTTTGCTTCCTCTCTTTTTTTATTGAGCTAATATCACTCAATTTTGATAAAATGGGACTTTTTATTTATCAATAGTTTTATTTTTTCAATCTCTCATCAATTTTAAGTAATTCTTCAACAAATTTTCTGTCATTTGATAAACGGGGAATTTTATTCTGACCACCTAGTTTCCCATGGTCGTTAAACCAGTTATAAAAAGCTCCGGTTTGAAGTTTATTAATTAAAGGTTTGATGAGAGTAATATCTTTATATCGTTTTGCTTCATAATCTGAATTTACAGACATCAGGGCATGGTCTAAGACTTCTGTAAAATAATCCAGGTCTTCAGGCTCTTTTGAAAATTCAATTGCCCACTCATGACATCCTTTTTGGTCATCATCCATAAATACAGGTGCTGCAGTATATTCTGTGATTTGGGCATCTGATTTTTTACAAGCAATGGAAAGAGCTTTTTCTGCATTTTCAATGATTATTTCTTCCCCAAAGGCATTAATGAAATGTTTTGTACGGCCAGAAATATGAAATTTGTGAGGATAAACACTTGAAAAAATAATGGTGTCTCCAATCATATATCTCCAAAGACCACCATTTGTAGAGATAACAATTGCGTAATTAACTCCGGGAATAACATCCTCCACAGAAACAGTTGGAGGGTGTTCAGCAAGAATTTTATCCATTGGAATAAATTCATAAAAGACCCCATAATCAAGCATCAGCAACATATCTTTGTTATCAGGATCATCCTGAATACCAAAAAAACCCTCTGAAGCATTATATGTATCCAGGTAATGCATTTTTGGGTTTGGGATCAATTTTTCAAATTGTTTTCTATAGGGTTCAAAACTAACACCACCATGAATAAAGAGTTCCAGATTTGGCCAGACTTCTAAAAGGTTTTGCTTTCCTGTAAATTTCAGAACATGCTTGATAAAAACCAGGTTCCAGGAAGGTACTCCGGCCAGGTTGGTTACGTTTTCCAGAATGGTATGCCTGGTAGCTTCTGTCAATTTTTTATCCCATTCATCCATTAAGGCAATCTTTGGACTTGGAGTTCTTAGGAATTCAGCCCAAAAAGGTAAATTTTCAATCAGGAGGGCAGATAAATCACCATAAAATGATTGGTTTGAGAAATTGTTTATTTGATGACTCCCTCCCAGAATCAGTACTTTGCCAGAAAACATTTCTGTTTCAGGGTTATTGGATGTGTAAATAGCAAGAACATCTTTACCTCCCCTGAAATGGCAATTTTCAAAGGCTTCTTTACTCACAGGAATGAATTTGCTTTTATCTTCTGTGGTCCCGGATGATTTTGCAAACCATTTGATTTCACCAGGCCATAATAAATTTATCTCCCCTTCTCTGAGTCTATCTACATATGGCTTGATATTGTTATAGTCCTGCAGAGGAACCCGGTTCTTAAAATCACTGAATGTTTTAATAGATTGGAAATCATATTTTCTTCCCCATTCAGTATTTTTCGCATAAGTAAGCAATTTCCTCAATTCTTCCTCCTGAACTTCTACCGGATATTTCCGGAAAAGATTTATCTGGTGTATTCTCTTTACATTGAACCAGTTAAGTATAGATGGAATGAGCGGCATTTTCGTGTTATGTTTTTTATTCAGGAAATCAAATGTAGTGAATTCAGGAGAAAAGAAAGAAATTCTTTACCCAAACACTTCTCTTAAAATTTTAATGGATTTTATTCCGGATACGGCTTGTTCCTGGAAATTATAATAATCAATAATATTATTAAGCATTTCACCACGGACTTTATTGCTCATAGAAAGGTCTTTTAATTGCTCATAATTCAATTTCAGTAAGTTTTTCAGGATTATTGTATGAGATTGTGAAAGGTAAAATGGATGATTCGGTGGACTAATCCGGAAGATTCCGTCTTTCAGGTCAAAACAGAAGGGATCATCATGACCGGATAGATTTGGGTAAAAACCTAAAAAGCGTGAAAGTTTTAGGAGAAAAACAAGATGAAAATTAGAAATACCAGAACTGCTATGATCCAGTATTTGGAACGAATTGACAAGAAAATCAAATAAGTCAGGTTCTTTTTCTTCCGATTTCAGGCAGTGATAAAGAATTTCTGCGAGGAAAAGACCAATACTGGTTTTTATAATATTATGAGGTATAGATAGGTAGGGCTTATGATTCTTAACCTCTTTGATCCTGTGGAGTGTTTTTTGAGGCTTATAGTAGATCTCCAGGTCTAGAATATATAAGGGTTGAAACAGGCTAAGTTTTCCCTTTGAACTTTTACCACGAATACCCTGAATGAGAAGGCTCTGACGTCCAATGTCACGTAAGAAAACATGGGCAATGATACCACTTTCACGATATTTAATATGATGCAGGACAATTCCCCTTGTTTTTAGAATCATTCAAATAGTATATTCAAATGAATTAACTTAATTTAGTACTTGTAATTATTGAAATGAGTAAAATAGTCTTATGGCACTAAAGATAAGTTCTTAAAAGAAACAAAAAACTCATAAGCAGTCAGAAAGTGAAATATTATAAAGAAAAATTCAGATTATGGATGTTAAGAAGGAAAAGGAATTCGTAAAAAGGATTTCAAAACTTGCTAAACAAAACCAGGAGTTTAAAAGTAAAATCAGGAGTTTGAAGGAGTTGAATGAAAAGCTGGGGAAGGAAAATGAAAAATATAAATCTCTGGTTTCCCAGCTTAAACCAGGTCAAATTTCTGGTACTGCTGATGCAAAAGCTCCCAGGTCGCTTAAGTTTAATATGGCCACAGTTTTTCTGGCGGATATTCATGGTTTTTCAGGTGCGTTAAAGGACATGGATTCCAGTGCTTTGATGGATGAATTAGATGAGATCTTTTTTGAATTTGATAAGACGGTTAAGGATTTGCATATAGAAAAAATAAAAACTTTCGGAGATACTTATATGTGTGCAGGAGGAATTCCGATCAAAAATATAACCAATCCGGTAGAAGTAGTTCTAGCTGCTCTAAAAATGAAAAATTTCATTGAAAAAAAGGAAAAGGCAAATCAGAGCAGGGGTAAGAAAATCTGGAAAATTAAATTTGGCATCCATACAGGACCTGTGACTGCAAATATTTCAGGCAAGAAGAAAATTTCTTTTGATATTAAGGGAGATACTGTAAATACTGCAAGTCGGATAGAAGCAAATGCTGAAGATGGAAAAGTTATTATTTCAGTTATGACCTATGAATTGATTAAAGAATTCTTCACATGTGAGTATTATGGAAAAATGCCCGTAAAATATAAAGGAGATGTGGACCTTTATGAAGTAGTTGGGATTAAACCTGAGTTTTCAGTAGATGGAAAAGGCCTTGAAGCAAACCATGCCTTTTTCATTAAGTTTGGATTAATACAATTTACTGATATCCAGGAAATAATACTTGATAAATTAGAGAAAGAGCTTCCGGCATATTTGTATTATCATAATGTTAAACATACAGTCGATGTGGTTACTGAAGTTGAACTTATTGGTTGGGGAGAGGGGGTGTCTGATGAGGAGATTTTATTATTGAAAACTGCTGGTTTGTTTCACGATGCAGGACATACAATAGAATATGACAATCATGAATATCATGGAACTCAACTTGCCCGGGAAATACTACCAAAGTATGGTTATACTTCAGAAATGATAGATGGGATTTGTGATATTATTATGGCCACAAAGTTACCACCAACACCAAAAAATCTTCTGGAAAATATTATTTGTGATTCCGACCTTGATTATCTTGGGCGCAGTGACTTTATACCGGTATCCAATACATTGTATAAAGAGCTAAATGAACAAAATAAAATTGGAACCCTGAATGAATGGAATAAATTGCAGGTAAAGTTTATTTCTTCTCACCAATATTTTACAAAAACTGCCAGGAATCTGCGGGAGGTTAACAAACAGAAACAAATTGAACGAATTTCCAGCCTGATAGTTGAGGACTAATATTTTGCAAGTTTGGCATAGCCACTCATATACAGGGGGCACATTATATTATTTAAGCTTAAAATCCTATTCATATATAATTATTGATCATCAACCTGATTTTTCTATATATGCTACCAGCAATCGCTAATTTAAATTTTGATTGAATAAATAATAGATCTCAATTCCATAATCCATATTATGCAATTTGTAATCTGAGTGAATTGAAGACAACGAATATGAAAATCGGAATCCTAATAATAACTTCTCACTTTTAATAAGTGGATATTTTAAACCCCCAACCCAGGAAAAATCATTTTTCTTGAATTTATTGAGCTTTGATAGAGAATCCTATCCGTAAAATTCACTAGCTAACATTTTAGAAGAAAGCATTTTGGCATAAGCTAATCCTGATTCAGCAAACACATATTTTTTCTTTAAATTTATTTTAAAACCGATTAATAAAGGTATTTCAATGTAGTCAAGATTTATAGATACAAATGCTTGCAGGCCATAAGGGTTGAGGAATTCAAAAAGACCTCCTTTTCGAATATATCTTAAATCAAAAACCCCATAAATATTTTCTGAAAAGCTGCGTTTAACATTAAATCCAAATGATAGTCCACCCATTCCTGAAATGGCTCCATTAGAATGTGAATACATCTCTTCTATTTCTCCTTCAATATGAATTCCATAAAATCCAACCATCGAACCCACAATAAATTCCCTGTTTTGTGATTTAGCAGCAGGGCTCATTGTAAAATGAACAGATAGTAATATAAAAAATGGTTTGAAATTCAATTTATTTATAATGAGTGTCTACTAATTAATAAAAAGAATTTTGGTGACGAAGGTTTTACTTCCATCTTCATTGCTGATGAATACTAAATAAACGCCAGTACTTACCCTTTTCCCATAAGAAGTTGTACCATCCCAGATTGCCTGTCCTCCCAGTGCATTAGTTTCATAAATTAAATTCCCGCTGATATCAGTGATTTTTACATTTGCTCCTGAAACTAAACCTGTAATGGTAATAGGCCCATTATAGTTCTCGCGAACAGGGTTAGGGAAGACATACACATCGGTCATTTCATCTGACCCGGTGGTTGCCTCTCCCCTATAGGAAAAAATACCACTATCTGTTCCTAAAAACACTTCTCCGGTTTTCTCATCAATTGCAATAGAGGTGATCCAATTTGATGGAAGAGGACTATTTGTTTTATTAAAACCTTTAATTTCAATTGTGCCATCTTCAGAAAAAAGGAATGCTCCAGCTTCTTTGGTTCCAATCCATTTTCTATTTGCTCCATCTATTACAATAGATGTAACTGTTTCGGTGCTCAGAAGATAATCAGCAAGACCACTCCCATCATTTCTTGGAATTTTTATTCTTTGGGCTATAGCTTCTCCTCCACTGAGAACTTCATCTGGATTATAAATTACCAGAGGACCTAAATCAGTTCCTATCCAAATGGCTCCATCCTGATCCTGTGTGAGACATAATATTTTATTAAAGTTCCTGCCTTCCGGGTCCAAAATAGGGATTAACCGAAACAAATCATCAGATTCAATCTCGGGAGTTTGATTATCATTGAATACAAAAAGTTTGCTTTCAAGCGGTATTGTAATCCATTTATCCCTATTTCTTGTTTCATAAATTGGGCCTAAAATTTTATTACTAATCAGGCCATTGAAGAAGAAACTTTTCCATTGTCCGGAAGGATTCTTAAGAGAAACAGGGTTGACAACGTCACTATTTGTAACCCAAAGATTTTGAGAATGGTCAAAAAGCAGCCCACATGTTCTTACAATATCAGGGATTGATCGAATAGCTTGCAAAGAACTATTTGATGGCATATAGGTATTTACTATTTCTAAATCAGATATTTCAAGTACACCAAAGCCCCAGGTAGCTGCAAAGTAATGATCCGGATTACCTGGAAATGAAGCAATATTGATAACATCAGTCACATCATAAATGATCTGATTTTTCCATGAGCCATTTGAAAAAGTGAAGATTTCTCCATTCTTCCAGGTGTTTCCCCAGATTCCTGTAAGTCCCCCTCCTGACACAAACAATGTATTATCGCGGTGGCTCATAGTAAAAACATTTTCTGTATAAGGCCCTTCCGGAGTAAGTTGATCAAAGGAGACATAGTTGTTGGTATTTATTAAACCATGGTAATTGTCAGCAATCCATAAGGTTCCTGATTCATCAATGATAGAATGCATTGGATCTGGGGTGCGCCATCCGTATTGGTTTAATTCTTTAACGAAGTTCAAATTTTCATCATAGATTATTATTTTCCCATTTCCGTTGATTGTGAGGCTATTATTCCCAGAAAATATTGAGTTGATCTTTCCATCATTATGAGTAAAAAAGGTCCATATTGAATTATTTAAAAGGTATAATGTATCAACAGCATTTAATGTGTTTGTTTTATTAGCAATTATTTTATTATTGATGGTTACCACTGCATCAAACTTATCATTTGCTCCGGGAATATCTGTTATCTTTGACCAATGTGAATAATCAACCAGTAGTGGGTCATTCCTGTCTGCAGTATAGAGACCATTTTCAGTAGCAGCCAATAAAGTAGAACCCATAAGGGCAATTTCATATACCGGCAAGGCACTTCCATTTTCACCGATATAATAGGTGTCTTTGAATTCACGTTTATTCATATCAAGCACAACAATTCCAAACTCACAGGATAAGTATGCGAGGTTGTCAATGAAAAGGGAATTGTTAATTCGTTTTTGACCCGGAATAGAAGCCCGGTAAATATCTGATAAATTAAATACCTGATTGTTTTGAATCAGGTCAAGGTTTCCATTGTTGTAGGCTACCAGTAATACTTTACTTTCTGCTGAGTATTTTGCAAATGATATACGGGTATCTGATAAACCCTGAATTTTAGAAAATTTAGATAATTCTCCTGACGACTTATTATAGGAAAATATTGATAATTCTGTAGCGGTAATGATTTCCTTTTCCAGGTCAGTAACACATATAGCATGAGAATAAGGTAAATGATCTCGCCATTTTCCTATTGCTACCTGTGCTTCAAGAACTTGAGTTAGAAGCAGGAAAAGCGGGACAATGAAATACTCAATTCTTTTCACTTTGTATATTTATCTTGGTTTCTGATATAAACAAAGAACGGAATTTGAATGAATGTGGTATAATTAGATTTTATAAAACCAGATTATTCAGGAATATTGTTAAGATATTCAGTCAGCTTTCTAATAGCCCTGGCTCTATGGCTTGTAAGGTTTTTTTCTTCCAGGCTCATTTCAGCAAATGTTTTACTAAACCCTTCAGGTTGAAATATCGGATCGTATCCAAAACCACTTTGCCCCCTTTGCTGATTAATGATTATCCCATTTACTATTCCTTCAAAAACGGAGATTTTATCATTTATTATTAAGGCAATTACCGTTCTGAACCGGGCTTTTCTGTTTTGAACACCTTTGAGTTCATTTAATAACTTGAGAATATTTGCCAGTGAATCTTTTTGATTCCCTGCATACCGGGCTGAATAAACTCCAGGGGCATCGTCCAAAGCTTCAACTTCCAGGCCTGTATCATCGGCTATGGTGTTCAATTTGTATAAGTTATAAATATACTTTGCTTTTTCCAGGGCATTCCCTTCCAGTGTATCAGAATTTTCTGGTATCTCTTTTGAATATCCCAGTTTTTGGAGACTGACAAGTTCAATCTTCTCTGAAAGTTCAGGTTTTATTTCTTCAATTTTATGAAGGTTGTGGGAAGCAAATACAAGTTTCATAATTATAAAAAAAACAAGGATACAAAAATCCTTGTTTATTATAAAATCATGAGCAATAATATTTATATGTCATCAACCTCCCATAGCCGAAAATCCACCGGATCGTCTTAACTCAGGATTTGGATTTACACACATAACCGGAATCTTTTCTTCGTTTGCAATGGTTTGTTGCTCATTTGCCCCAAGAGCAAAGTCTGCCAGACTGATATCTCTTGTTGTCATTATTAGAATCAAATCTGCATCCACTTGTTTTGCAAAATCTATAGTTTCTGTTGAGAATTTCTTTTTCCCCGGGGCAGTATGGATTTCGTAATCGATATTTTTTGAGTCAAAATATTTCCTGGCAAATTTTGTATTTGCCTGTACTTTTATGCGGAAGGATTTATCTTTAACATCTTGTTTCAAGAAGTAAAATTTAGTTTGGTAATACTTTGCAAGATAACTTACCCAGATGTTTTTCTCCTTATTTTCTGAACGGAAATCAATTGGAAAAACAATTTTCTCAAATTTCTTTTTTTCAGGTGGCCCCTGTACAATAATATAAGGAACCTCAGAATTAACAATAACTTTCAGAGCATGACTTCCAGTAAGCTTTTGAACCCCTTTTACTCCATGTGTTCCCATCACTACCATATTGGCATTAACCTCGGTGGCAATTTCTGCAATATCGCGAAAAATGCTTCCTTCCCTGACAAGATAACGCGGCTTCACAAAATGGTCTTTAAAAAATGATTCTGTAATTTCTTTGCATTTGTTTTCAGCTGCTTCAATTTCTGATTCTTTCTTGACAATGTGAACTACAACTAATTGATTTTCCATAGCCTGAGAGATTACCAGTGCATTTTCCAACGCATAGTCTCCAACAATTGTAAAATCATGAGGCACTAAAATGGTTTCTTTACCTTTTTCCATTTGAATTTATTTTTAATAACAATTTTCTTTTGGGGATGGATATCCAACAAACTTTTCTCAAAACATTGCTCCCTGAAAAATATATATGCTATTTTTCAATCTGTTTTTTTCAACTGACCTGAGACAATTAAATAATTATTATAAATTTGATAAAGCTAAATGTCCAGGTCATTTGGAATTACAAGTTATGAATTTTATTAAAGAAACAAATTATTCTCACAGTTTTTTTTTATTTGTCGTACTGGTATTAATAAGCCCTTTCCCCACGAATGGGAATCCTGATTTTGCTCAAGAACATCCTGAGATTCAATCAATTATAATTGGGGGAGATTCGGTTCTGTATGATGCTACTCTTAGTAAATACACCAGGGGGGGAAGGGATGATTATTTTTCTGGTTTTGTAAAAATCCCTCATAAATTTAACTCTGTTTTGTTTTTGATTGATGCCTTAGAAAGTGATACGGGATCATTTTTCCAGTATTATCTTGATGGTTTTGATGATAAATGGGGAAAGTCAGTGGGTTTTCCGGTTAAGGAATATTCAAATTTACCACAAGGGAAATTTACGTTTTTTGTTAGAACCAGTCATAGCAAAGGGAAATATTCTGAACCTGCCAGCTTTAGTTTCCAGGTATTGCCATCATTTTATCAAACCAAACTGGCATTATTTCTTTATTTGATTGCACTGATAATGCTTTATACCACTTTTACCAAGATTCGAACTTATCGTTTTGCTCAGGAAAAATTTCGTCTGGAACGAATTATTAATGAAAGAACAGATGAATTAGTGAAGGAGAAAGATAAGTCTGAAAAATTATTGGCAAATGTATTGCCTAAAGATACTGCCAATGAGCTGAAAACCAAGGGTAAAGCCACCAAGAAGAAATACCAGATGGCTACGGTTTTGTTCTCAGATATACAGGGCTTTACGAAAATTGCGGAGCAAATGAATCCCGAAAAATTGATTGATCAGCTTGATAGTTTCTTTTTTCATTTTGATTCAGTGGTTGAAAAATACAATACAGAAAAAATAAAAACTATTGGAGATGCCTATATGTGTGCAGGTGGTATACCTGAGAAGAACAGGACAAACCCGGTTGAAGTAGTTATGGCATCACTGGAGATGCAGAAATACATGGCTGGTCTTCATGAACAGGCAAGAAAAAACAATTCCAGTTTTTGGGATATTCGAATTGGAATCCATACAGGATCGGTTATTGCCGGGGTTATTGGTCATAAAAAACTATCCTATGATATATGGGGCGACACAGTAAATACTGCAAGTAGAATGGAATCTTCAGGAGAAGCCGGGAAAATTAATATTTCAGGATCCACATATCAATTAGTAAAGGATTTTTATATCTGTGAGTATCGGGGGAAAATGCCTGTAAAATATAAGGGTGAAATTGACATGTATTTTGTAAAAGGTATTCGTCCGGAATTAAGTAATGTAGATACAGGAGAACCCAATGAAAAGTTTTTTGTTAACCTGCAATTGCTTAGATTAAATGATTTGGAAGATACTATACTTGCAAAATTTGACAATGAAATCAGGGATGATCTTAAATACCATAACAGAAAACATACAGTGCACGTGTATACTCAGGTTGAATTACTGGGACGGGCAGAAAAAGTGAAAGATGAGGATATGTTGCTTTTAAGAACAGCAGGCCTTTTGCACGATATTGGTTACCTGGTTGATTATATGAATCATAAAAAAGCTTCATGTGATTTTACACGTGGATTTTTACCAGGATTTCAGTATTCTGAGGGACAAATTAATAAAGTCTGTAAATTAATAATGGCTACACAGGAATCCGGGGACCCGGCAAATTTGTTGGAAAGAATAATCTGTGATGCCAATCTTGATTTTCTTGGAAGGGTGGATTATCCTAAGGTTTCTTTGAGTTTATACATGGAAATGAAAGCTTTGAAGAAGGTTGGTTCATTTGAAGAATGGAGAAAAGATCAAACCAGATTATTACAAAATCATGAATTTTATACAAATACTGCCAGGCTTTTGAGAGATGTCGGGAAAAAGGACCAGCTTGCTCAACTTAAATTATTAGAGGAGTCAAGTTGAAGAACATCTTTTTCACCTTGTTAATAATTCTGGCATAGCGTAACTTTAGATTCTCAAATTTGGAAACACTATCGAGTAATTATTTCATGAATAAGTTAATTCCTAATACATTTTAATACATATAAAACATGAAAAATATTGACTGGCCTAATTTGCCTTTTGGATACATGAAAACTGATTATAATATTCGTTGCTATTATAAGAATAATAAATGGGGAGAAATAGAAGTAAGTAATTCAGAACGACTGGATATTCACATGGCAGCAACATGCCTTCATTATGGTCAGGAAGCATTTGAAGGCTTAAAAGCGTTTAGAGGAAAAGATAATAAGATACGACTATTCCGTTGGCGAGAGAATGCTAAAAGAATGATGACTTCTTCAAAGGGTATTCTTTTAGCAGAAGTTCCGGAAGATCTTTTTGGAAAGGCCATTTATATGGCTGTTCAGAAAAATAAAGACTTTGTCCCTCCTCATGGATCAGGAGCAGCATTGTATATACGTCCACTGATCCTTGGAGTTGGTGCTGAAGTTGGAGTAAAAGCTTCTGCTGAATATTTATTTCTTGTTTTTGTAACACCTGTTGGCCCATATTTTAAAGAAGGGTTTAAGCCGGTAGATATGATGATTAGCAGAGATCATGACAGAACTGCACCCCAGGGGACTGGAAACATAAAGGTAGGCGGGAATTATGCCGGCAGTTTACTTGCCATGAAGGAGGCCCATGAAAATGGATATGCAAATGTTCTTTTCCTTGATCCGAAGGAGAAAAAATATATTGACGAATGTGGCCCTGCGAATTTTTTTGGAATAAAAAACAACAGCTATATAACACCAGAATCTCCATCTATTCTGCCATCAATTACTAATAAAAGTTTAATGCAATTAGCAAAAGATCTGGGCCTGAATGTTGAACGAAGAGATATCCCCGTGGAAGAACTTGAAACTTTTGAAGAAGCCGGTGCATGTGGTACAGCAGCCGTTATTAGTCCTATTAAAAAAATTATTGACCCGGGAACTGATAAGATTTATACTTTTGGAGATGGAGAGCCCGGACCAGTCTCTACAAAATTATTTAATAATTTACAGGCAATTCAACTAGGTGATGCTCCTGATGAGCACGGCTGGATTGATATTGTGGACTAGTAGCCTTTTTTTTCTGGTTTATCAGATAAATTCGAGTCTAATATCTTGACTCGAAGATATTTATTATATTTGCAAGCTTATTAAAATTCATATGAGAGGGAAGGATCCAGCTTATACAAGGAGAAGAGTACAAGGTTCTTATTTTTCTTCTATAATTAGTATTTCACTTGTTTTGTTTTTGATGGGAATAATGGGACTCCTCATTCTTAATGCAAAAACATTGTCAGACTACGTGAAAGAAAGTTTGAATATTTCAATAATATTGAAAGAAAATACCAGGGAAGTGGACATTAGAAGATTGCAAAAAAATCTGGATGCAGCTGATTGGGTAAAATCAACTAAGTATATATCTACCGAAGAGGCCGCCGAAGATTTGCAGGAAGAATTAGGGGAGGATTTCATTAGCTTTCTTGGATACAATCCATTGCTTGCCTCCATTGATGTGTATCTTTATGCTTCGTATGCAAACCCTGACAGTATTGCACTAATTGAAAGTTCTCTTATGGAGTATTCTCCCATAAAGGAAGTTTATTATCATGAATCCCTGATATATTTGATCAATGAAAATATTAGGAAAATAAGCCTGATTATATTAGCCTTTTCTCTGGTATTATTTTTTATTGCACTTACCCTGATAAACAATACAATCAGGTTATCAGTTTATTCAAAAAGGTTTCTAATAAATACTATGCAGCTGGTTGGTGCTACAAGGGGATTTATTCGTAAGCCTTTTCTTATTAGAAGCGCCTTCCATGGAACGATTGCAGCATTATTTGCAATTATTCTAATAGGAAGCGCGGTTTATTTGGCTCAAAATGAATACCCGGAGATTCTGAAACTACAAGATCTTAAGGAATTGGTTTTCTTATCACTTGCAATTGTCTTGTTGGGGATAACACTGAATTTTATATCTACTTTTTTTGCAGTTTCAAAGTATTTAAGAATGGAAGAAGATGATCTGTTTTATTAATAATTGAGGAAGAGTATGGCAACAAAAGAAAAGCTTAACAAAAAGGAAAAGAACTTTTCGCTGGGAAAAGAAAACTATATTCTATTAGCAATTGGTTTTATCATAATCCTGGTAGGATTCCTTTTAATGATAGGAGGTAAATCTGAAAACCCAAATGAATTCAGTGAGGAGATATTTAGTTTCAGGCGAATAACACTGGCTCCAATTATTATTTTATTTGGATTCGCAGTTGAAATTTGGGCAATTATGAAAAAACCCGGGGATAGCAATTCGAGTGTATAAAACTTGTTTGTCTTTCAAGTTTTTAAATAGAAATCATATAGTTTAAATGAATTGGATAGAAGCTTTAGTTCTCGGACTAATCCAGGGACTTACAGAATTTTTGCCGGTTAGTAGCAGTGGTCATCTTGAGCTAGGGAAGGTGCTTTTGAATACCAACCTGAATGAGAATCTTCAATTTTCAATAGCCGTTCATGGAGCTACTGTCCTTAGCACCATTGTTGTATTCAGAAAAGATCTTTTGAATCTGATTAAAAGCTTTTTTTTATTTAATAATAGTCAGGAATCTCTTTATGGATGGAAAATCCTTTTTTCCATGATCCCTGTGGGACTTTTGGGACTTTTTTTTTCAGATCAAATTGAAGCCCTGTTTCATGGAAACACTATGATGGTTGGAAGCATGCTTATTTTTACATCATTGGTGTTGGCTTTTACTAAATTGGCTCCCGGAGGATCAAAGCCTATTTCTTTTAAGAGCGCTTTTCTTATCGGTATTGCTCAGGCTTTGGCAGTAATTCCGGGAATTTCAAGATCAGGCTTAACTATTTCAATGGGTCTTTACCTTGGGAACAAAAAAGATGAAGTTGCACGATTTTCTTTTTTAATGGTAATTCTTCCAATTCTTGGGGCTAATATATTGGAGCTGTTTTCAGGAGATTATGACCAATATTCTGAAGTGAGTCTGCTTCCCATTCTGGTTGGCTTCTTCTCAGCGTTTATAGCAGGTTTGTTAGCCTGCAAATGGATGATCAGAATTGTTAAAAAAGGCAATATCTTTTATTTTGCTGTTTATTGTTTTGTATTGGGGATATTGGCAATAACTCTTTTTTAGAATGGATTGGGAAATGAAGGAAACAAGAGAAAAATATTTAGATGGACAGATTTTGTTATTTAACAAACCTTTGGGATGGACTTCATTTGACCTTGTAAAAAAAGTTAAGAATACCATAAGAAGGAATTTGGAGATTGATAAAATTAAAGTTGGGCATGCTGGCACCCTGGATCCCCTGGCAACAGGATTATTAATTGTCTGCACAGGAAGAGCCACAAAAAAAATTCAACAAATCCAGGAACTTGGTAAAGAGTATGTTGCATCAATTATGCTTGGGAAAACAACCCCTTCATTTGACCTTGAGACAGATTTTGATGAAGAGTTCCCGACTTCTCATGTTTCCAAAGAATTAATAGAAAAAATTATTCCCCGGTTTATTGGGGAAACAGATCAAATACCGCCGGTTTTTTCTGCGAAAAATATCAAAGGGAAAAGGGCATATGAATATGCAAGGAAGGGAGAGGCGGTTGAATTAAAACCAAGCCGGATTAGAATTGATTCTATAGAGTTGCTAAATTATTTATCTCCTGAGGTCCAACTTAACATAAAATGCAGTAAAGGAACCTATATTCGATCATTAGCACGAGACATTGGCGAGGCCCTGAATAGTGGGGCATATTTATCAAAATTAATCAGAACTCAAATAGGTGAATATCATATAGATAACGCTATGGATCCATTTAATTTTGAAAAAAATATAGAAAAAACTAAACAAATTTGATTTCCTTACGTATAAGGTACCTACTTATTCATACATATAAATATAGACCATATAATTAATACTTTACAGATGAAATTATCACAATACAAATATGAATTACCAGAAAAACTGGTGGCACAATATCCGGCAGAGAGCAGGGATGAGTCAAGATTAATGGTTGTAAACAGGGCTACAGGGAAGATTGAGCACAAAGTTTTTAAAGATGTCCTGAATTATTTTGAAGACCAGGATGTTATGGTATTTAATGACACAAAAGTATTTCCTGCCCGGCTATATGGCAATAAAGAAAAAACCGGAGCAGAGATTGAGGTTTTCCTCTTACGGGAATTGAATAAAGAACAAAGATTATGGGATGTATTGGTAGATCCGGCAAGGAAAATTAGAATTGGGAATAAACTTTATTTTGGGGAAGACGACATTCTGGTTGCTGAAGTGATTGACAATACTACCTCCAGGGGAAGAACCCTGCGTTTCTTGTTTGATGGGGATTATGAAGGATTTAAGTCAATTCTCTATCAGCTGGGAGAAACTCCTCTTCCGAAATTTATTAATCGTGAGGCTGAACCCGAAGATATTGAGAGATATCAGACAATTTATGCAAAAAATGAAGGTGCTGTGGCAGCCCCCACTGCAGGAATGCATTTCAGCAGAGAGCTGCTAAAAAGATTGGAAATCAAAGGGATAAATTTTGCCTATGTAACACTACATGTTGGTTTAGGGAACTTTAGAACAGTTGATGTTGAAGACCTCACAAAGCATAAAATGGATTCAGAACAAATTGTAATCTCTGAAGAGGCTACAAATATTATCAATACAGGGAAAGAAAAGAGACAAAATATTTGTGCTGTTGGCACTACGGTTCTTCGCACACTTGAAAGTTCTGTGTCCACAAATGGTTATTTAAAGCCATTTGAAGGTTGGACAAATAAGTTTATTTTCCCTCCTTATGATTTTAATGTCCCCACTAAAATGATTACCAATTTTCATTTGCCATATTCCACCCTACTTATGATGGTGTCTGCATTTGGAGGTTATGATTTTATTTTTGAAGCATATCGTACAGCAATCAAAGAAAAATATAGATTTGGAACCTACGGTGATGCCATGATAATTCTATAATAATCTGAATATATAGGAATTTTACTTTGGGTTGGAGTTTTTCTCCAACCCTTTTTTTGTATTGGCTTTGGTAAGCCGGAATGATAAAAATGGGATGATGAGATTTTGTCCTCAATAGTTATTTTGTTCATTTTATGTAAAATGACTTTCATTCGTCAAAATATGCTGATTTTTAACAACTTTCGCACCCTTATTACGTAATTATGACAAATATTAAAATTGAAATTATTGAGAGAATTTTGGCAAGTATTTTTTTGGGGTAGCCCAGGTCTCATTGCGCAGTAGATTATAATGGTTCAAAGAAGAAAAACCTTTATATTTAAAGTTTGTTCAAAATTATGGGAAAGAGCTTGCACCATAAGTGTTTTAGTGCAACCAATTGAACTTAAATTGGGTCAAGTATTAATAGTGAATAGAACGAAATTAGTATCTGAATTATGCCAAGCATGAGGTTTCGTTTCCTCTTGATTGTTTTTCTGCTATCCGGCCTGTTTGCCGGGGTGGACGGACAATGGCTT
>JAUVKW010000061.1 GCA_030596025.1 Bacteroidota bacterium
CCAGATTTCCATTTTCCTGTAGGATAGAAACAAAACTTGCATAATCAATAATCAATATTTCTGATTCCCCAATTGAGGATGCGGAATATTGAAATATATTATTTCCAAAAATTGAAAAATGACTAACAAATTCCCCTTTGGTAATAGTCTTCAGACTAAGAATTTTGTTGTTTCTCCCTTCCTTAATGATCCTGATCAAACCTGAGACAACATACATAAGATGAGAGGTGCGGGTATGCTGTTTAAACAATACATCTTTTTTATTATATCTTACAAGGTTGCAGTTTAATGCCAGCACTTCCCTCTGTTTTTCTGAAAGGTAACGGAAGAACCAGGTTTCCTCAAGTATGCTATGAAGAGGTGAATTCATAATACAAAGTTTGATAAAAGATTAGCTAAAAATAAGAAAATAATACTAAAAGATGATCTATTTCCCTATTTTATGATGAGCTAAATCACCACCTGAATGTAATTTATCTCATCAACATCTATTTCATTTAATTGTGCTTCTGGATTAATTTTAAAAAAAATAGCTTAAAATATGAATGCTCCAAACATGGAAAAGATTTTAGTTATTGATGATTCTTCAACAAACATAGTCCTGCTTGATGCACTCCTTCAGCGTGAAGGTTACGAAGTAATTACATCACTTGGTGCCATAGAAGGATTGAAGCATGTTGAAAACCTGCAGCCTGATCTTATTTTACTGGATTTGCTTATGCCGGAAGTTAATGGATTCGATTTCATGAAAAGCTTTAATCAAATGAACAAAGACATTCCGGTAATCATTGTTTCTGCGGTTGGAACAAGTGAAAATAAAAAGATAAGTAAGGAACTTGGAGCTGCAAATTTCATTAATAAGCCAGTTGATATTCCAGCCCTTTTAAACCTGATAAAGAACACACTTCACACTACGGTTTAAGGCTGATTCTCATAGTTTAAGGTTTGTAATAAAAGGACAAAATACCAACGACATCGTGTCGTTGGTATTTTGTTTATAAAAAACTCTGATAAACCATGCCCTGAAAACCAGATTTAACATTAATTTAACACTTCAATTTGCACTCGTGAAAATAAAGAAAATATCTTTGCCCTAATTCTAAGCCATACTAATAATGGAAAAATATTACCTTGTATTTGTTATCATTTTGTTCACTCTTGCCATTTCTGACTTGATAGTAGGCGTCAGCAATGATGCGGTCAACTTTCTTAATTCTTCAATTGGTTCCAAAGCGGCACCCTTCAGGGTAATAATGATTGTAGCAGCTCTGGGTATATTGGTTGGAGCTACCTTTTCTTCAGGGATGATGGAAGTGGCAAGAAAGGGGATTTTCCATCCCGATCAATTCTATTTCAGTGAAATAATGGTTTTGTTCCTGGCAGTGATGATGACCGACATTATCCTCCTGGACGTATTTAATACTTATGGCCTCCCAACTTCCACAACCGTTTCTATTGTTTTTGAGTTGCTTGGAGCAGCAGTAGCAATATCCATCATTAAAATTGTTTCTTCCGGGGAAGATGCCGGTTCTCTGGCTGATTATATTAATACATCGAAGGCACTCGCAATTATTTTCGGAATTTTACTTTCAGTTGTTTTTGCCTTTAGCATTGGAGCAATTATTCAATACCTTACCAGAATTATTTTTTCCTTCAACTTCACAAAATCATTCAAGTTTTTTGGTGCTATCTGGGGCGGTTTTGCCATCACAGCAATTACCTATTTCATTCTGATCAAAGGGATAAAAGGCTCTTCCTTTGCCACTTTTGAAATGGCCAATGGAGAAATCCTGAAAGATTGGGTATTGCACAAGTCATTCGCAATTCTTGGACTAAGTTTAATCGGCTGGACCATTGTTTTGCAAATATTCATGAGTCTGTTTCGCGTCAACATCCTTAAAATAATTGTTCTGGTTGGGACTTTTGCTCTTGCTATGGCCTTTGCAGGAAATGACCTTGTGAATTTCATAGGGGTTCCGCTTGCTGGTTTTGAATCATATAAAGCTTTTCTTGCCTCAGGCAGCGAGCCAGGAAATTTGGTTATGAGATCCCTGGCTGAACCCGTACAAACACCAACTATATTTCTGCTGGTTGCAGGCATTATTATGGTTGTTACCTTATGGATATCCAGAAAAGCAAGATCTGTTACAGCCACAACCCTTGATTTAAGCCGGCAGGATGAAGGAGCAGAACGTTTTGAATCTACCTACCTGGCCCGGGCTTTTGTACGCCAGTTTATTTTTCTTGGAAATGGAATTCGTTATGTTGTTCCGAAAAGAGGAATAAGCTGGGTGAATAGTCGATTTGACAGAGACAAATATGATAGAATGAAACAAGAAAAAGGCGTTTCTTTTGACCTGATCAGGGCTTCTGTTAACCTGGTTGTTGCAAGTATTTTAATTGCAATAGGGACTTCATTTAAACTTCCCTTATCTACAACTTATGTTACTTTCATGGTAGCAATGGGGACTTCCCTTGCTGACCGGGCATGGGGAAGAGAAAGTGCTGTATATAGAATATCCGGGGTTATCACTGTAGTCACAGGTTGGTTTTTCACTGCCCTGATTGCTGTTACTGTGTCAGCAATTATTGCTTTCCTTGTATATTTTGGAGGTATGATTGCGATAGTTATTCTAGTTTTACTAACAGTATTGTTAATCTACAGGACTCAGGTTATCCATAAGAACAGGGAAGATACAAAGCAAACTAAGGACAAAATTGAGGGTACTGATGAACCCCTGGATTTAAAAAATATTTCTGCTTCCAGCAAATCAAATATACTATCGGTTCTTGAAAAAGTAATTCGTAATTATAATAAGGCTATAGAAAGTATAGTGGAAGAAAACAGAAAGAAAATTAAAAATGTTAATAAAGAAATTCATGATCTCAATTTAGAGACCAAAGAGCTTAAGGACAATCTGCACATAACCATTCAAAGAATGGAAGAGGGCTCCATTGAAGGAGGACATTATTATGTTCAGGTTTTGGATTACTTAAGAGAAACTGCCCATTGTTGTACCTTTATTGCAAATCCGATTTTTAAGCATATAGATAATAATCACCCTCCTTTTACAAAAGATCAGATTGAGAACATATTATCTTTGAAAGAAGATATTACAAAATTGCTTTACATGATTTCTGAACTAATAAAAACTGATAACTACTCTACAATTGAAGAAGTTCTTTTACTTCAGACAGAAATTCTGGAAACTACCAAAACAGGAAGAAAAAAGCTTATCAAATCCCTTAAAAAAGAAGCCTTGAGCACCAAGGGATCTATGTTGTATCTTGAAATACTCAACGAATCCAAGAACCTGGTTCTTTATGTGATCAATCTATTAAAATCACAAAGGGATTTTTGTCAGTTTCAGAATGATAATAACCCGGTTTAGATACTCGTCAGACCACTATTGGGTAGTTCATCGGGTCTTGTTTTTCGGTTTTGTCACAAATTTTGCAGCCTTAACAAACCTTCCGTCTGGACATATCGACGGATTCAGCAAAAGACAAAATTTGCGCCAAAACCTGATTCATACTTATGCCTTAGCACCAGGCTGAAGCCTGGTGCTGTTTTTCCAACTCACCTCTCCTGTTTTCAATAGTTTTCGAAAGAATTAGCTTTTTTCATCTGGGTGACTCAAATGACGAAAACAGGAAGATAGTAACCATAAGTGGTCAGACGAGTAATGAAACTTTATAACCCACTCCTTTAATGGTTTTAATATAATGATCTCCCAATTTTTCTCTTAATTTTCGAATATGAACATCAATTGTCCTATCCCCGACAATTACATCATCGCCCCAAACTTTGCTGAAAATTTCTTCACGGGTAAAAACCTTTCCTGGAACAGATATAAGCAAGGAAAGCAACTCGAATTCCTTTTTTGGTAGAATAATCTCTTGATTATCCCTTAATACCAGATACTTTTCCCTGTCAAGCACAAGGTTTCCATTACTGCTTAATAAATTTTCAGGTAAAATCTCTTTTTCCTTATACTTGTGTCTTTTCAAAAGTGCATTGATCCTGCTTATCAGCACCTTTGGTTTAATGGGTTTTACAATATAATCATCTCCTCCAGCTTCAAATCCGGCAATTTGAGAGTAATCCTCTCCCCTGGCAGTAAGAAAAGCTATGATAGTGTGATCTAAGCCCGGGATTTTCCTAATTTCTTCACAGGTTTCTATTCCATCCATTTCAGGCATCATAACATCCAACAGGATTAGATGTGGTTTTTCCTTTTTTGCTGCCTCAATAGCATCAGTACCATTTCGGCAACTAACAACAATAAAACCTTCATTCTGCAAATTGTATGACATAAACTCAATAATGTCTTTGTCATCATCTGCCAGCAAGATTTTAAACTGATAGTCACTCATGATTTTGGTCTTTCCGAATCAAATATAAAGTTAAACAAATAAACATATCCTTAGAATAGTGTTAAGGAATTGTTAAGCATTCTATTAACTCCCTGAAAAGCTTAATCAAATTTTAACTCTGACATAAGATATGTTTTAAGGACTAAGTATTTCTTTACAATAAAGTTTTTCAAATAATGAATGTAGACCTAAAAATAAAAATCATGAAAAATTCTCTTAAATTATTTCTAGTTCTTTCACTGATTATAGCAAGTTTCAGTGCATGTAATAAAGATGAAGAAACCGATCCAGATCTAAATGCAACAGTTTACAAAGATGTAAATGGGGTAGTTACAGTTACCGACAAGGGGAAAGGAACCGGAACAATGACATGGACAAGTGATAAAATATGGGTTCTTAACGGACTCGTTTTTGTAAATGAAAGTCAAACACTTACCATTGACCCAGGTACTATTATTAAAGGAAAACCCGGACAGGAAGTAGATGCAAGTGCTTTGATCGTGGCGCGCGGCGGAAAAGTTATGGCTAACGGAACTCAAAGCCTTCCTATTATTTTCACTGCTGAAGCAGATCAGGGCAATTTAAGTATGAATGACAGGGGACTCTGGGGTGGTGTGATTATCCTTGGCAAAGGTAAACTTAACTCCAATCCTGGTGAAACAGCAATTGAAGGAATTCCTACCAGTGAGCCAAGAGGTTTGTATGGTGGAAATGATGACTCTGATAATTCAGGTGTTTTCACATATGTTTCTATCAGACATGGAGGAACCGATATAGGTGAAGGAAATGAAATTAACGGTTTGACTCTGGGCGGTGTTGGAAGTGCTACCATTATTGATTATGTTGAAGTATTAGCAAATAAGGATGATGGAGTTGAATTTTTTGGTGGAGCCCCAAGACTAAAACATATCCTCGTTGCTTATGTAGGAGATGACAGCTACGATTATGATGAAGGCTTCAGTGGTTATGGACAATTTTGGATAGCTGTTCAGGATGAAGCAGGTGGTGCAGGCGACCGTCTGGGAGAACATGATGGCGGAACGGATCCCGAAACTGCACAACCCTATGCTATCCCCAATATTTATAACGCAACATATATTGGACGAGGTACTGCGGCAGGTAAAAGAGTGATTACTTTCCGCGACAATGCAGGAGGTAAATATTACAATTCAATTTTTGTCAACCAGGCTAAAGGTATTGATGTGGAGATACTGGAAGGTGCTCAAAACAGCTACAAACAATTTGAAGATGGAAATCTGCTTATCAACAATTGCATCTTTCAGAATGTGGCAGACGGGACTGCTGCTGGTATCTTCAAATTATCATATCCAACTGATCCTCCTCCTGGTGTTGATTTCCAGGCTAAAATTGATGCAGCTATTCCTGTTTGGGTTGCTCACTTTAGTAATGGATCAAATACCATGGAAAACCTTGGAATTACAGCTTCAAATCCTGTTCCTGCCAGCGGAGCAAACAGTGGTGTAACACCTGGTGATACATGGTTTACCAATGTAAGCTATCAAGGAGCATTTGAACCGGCCGGAACAAACTGGGCAGCTGGTTGGACCCTGTTTTATGAAACTAAATAAAATCAATATCAAAAGTTTTGGTGGTTAAGTAAAAGTTAATTGGTTAACTGAAAGTCTTGCCTTGCTCCAGAGGCAAGATTTTCTTAGTTTTTAATCTTAAAAAATGAAATATCTGCAAATTGTTTTTTTTATGTTCCTGGCAGGAAATACCCTTGCGCAGAATGGAATATTGTCAGGCAAAGTAATAGATGAAAAATCAGCTGAGGAATTGATAGGAACCACAATTGTAGTGAAAGGAACAACCACAGGGTCCATTACTGATTTTGATGGTAATTATACACTATCTCTCGAACCCGGAATCTACTCAATATTGTGCTCCTATATTTCTTACCAGACACAGGTATTTGAGGGAATTCAGATCAAAGCCGGGGAGGTAACTGAACTTAATATCCAATTGGGTGAGGTAGTCATGGAACTGGATGAGGTAAAAGTGGTAGCAAAAGGCCGCCAAAGAACGGAAGCAGCACTACAAGCTTTGCAGAGAAAATCGGCAGTTGTGCTTGATGGAATCTCAGCAAGCCATATGTCGAAAATGGGTGACTCAGATGCTGCAGGAGCACTTAAGAGAGTAACCGGCGTTGCAGTGGAAGGTGGGAAATATGTATATGTCCGGGGATTAAGTGACCGCTATAGTAAAACAAGCTTGAATGGTGCAGATATTCCGGGTTTAGATCCAAACCGAAATACTGTTCAGATGGACCTTTTCCCCAGTAACATTATTGAAAGTATTATTGTTCATAAAACATTTTCAGCTGATTTGCCTGCAGATTTTACAGGTGGCCACATTGATATTGTTACAAATGATTTTCCAGCAAAGTTCAATCTGCATATCTCTGCAAAAATGGAGTTTAACCCCCAAACAAATTTAAATAATAATTTCAACTCCTACAATGGTGGAAAACTTGATTGGCTGGCTATAGATGACGGAACCAGAGGCATTCCTGAATTGGCCAATGGTCAAATCCCACCCAGGTACACAAATGATCCTCTCCTGGATGAAATAACAAAATCATTCAATAAGATCATGGAACCTGAATCCATAAAAAGCTTCCTGAACCAGAGTTATTCCTTTGCACTTGGCGATATGCTTGAAGTGGGCTCAAAGGTTTTGGGCTATAACCTTGCAATTTCTTATTCAAATGAATATGACTATTTTGATGATGGAATTACTGGCAGATATAAACTAGTTGATCCTGGTGACCAGGCTTTAACATCTCAGCTAAGATTAGATTCAGACATTAAAGGAGTACAGGATGTGTTGTGGTCAGTTCTTGGAAATGTGAACTTGAAATTAAATGAATTTCATAAGATTGGTCTATTGGCTTTACATAATCACAGTGGAATCAATACTTCAAGATACCAGGAGGGGGAAAAATTCTCAGATGAAGCAGGTTTATATTATCAAACACGAACATTACATTTTATACAAAGAGGTTTGAGTTCAGCACAATTACATGGGAAGCATTATTTTAAATCTCTTAGTAAGCTAAAAACAGACTGGTTAAGCTCTTTTTCATATTCTACTCAAAAAGAACCAGACCTCCGATATTTTACCAATAGCTATAGAATTATGAATGGAAATAACATGTATGAAATAGAACCATCTCTATACCCTGTTCCAACCAGGTACTACAGGGATATGAAAGAATATAATTTTGATAATAAACTACACTTTTCAATACCTTTTAGTTTTAGAGGAAATAGTTCCAGGCTTAAGTTTGGAGGTTCCTGGGTTATCAAGGATCGTGAATTCATAGAAAAAAAATTCAGCTTCAGGGAAAACAGCAATTCATACACCGGAGATATTACTCAATACCTGGACGACTCAAATATCAATGCTGCACAAGGGAAACTACATGCTTCCAACTCTGTAAGTTCAGATGACCGAAACAGCTATAATGGTTTTCAAAGTGTCATAGGAGCATATATTTCAGGAGATATTCAAATGCTGGATAAATTAAGGCTAGTTGCAGGAATGCGAATGGAATTGGCAAATATAAGTTCGGAAAGTCTTAAAGAAGATGAAAAAAAAGGGAATCTCACGAATCTGGATTTCTTACCATCAATGAACCTGGTTTACTTACTTATGGAGAAAATGAATCTTCGCGGAGCCTATTACCGCACATTGGCGAGACCTACATTCAGGGAATTGGCACCCTTTGCTTCTTTTGATTTTGTAGGAGATTATATATTTGTTGGAAATGCTGATCTACAAAGAACCATAACTGATAACATGGATATGAGATGGGAATACTTTTTTTCACCCGGAGAAATGATTTCTGTAAGTACTTTCTACAAAAAATTCTCTGATCCTATTGAACGAACCTTTAACACAGAGGCAGCCAATCCTGAATTAACACTTCGAAATGTAGATAAAGCATCAGTATATGGAGTGGAAACAGAACTCCGACTGGGCCTGAATTTTATTCCATTTCTAAGAGACTTTATGTTAGGAAGTAATTTTACATTTATTCGATCAAGTGTAAGTATTGATAAGAAAGAATTATCTCTTAAAAGGGAATTTGATCCAAACTTTCCGGATACACGGGTTATGTTTGGTCAGGCTCCATTTATTATCAATGGCTACCTGGAATATAAAAACGATACTATTGGCCTGGATCTTAACCTAAGTTATAATATTAGCGGTGAAAAGCTTCACCTTGTAAATGCGGTTGGAATTCCGGATGTGTACCAACAACCAAGAGGTCAAATGAACTTTAATATATCTAAAAGTATTGGAAAACAATTTTCAGTAAAATTTGCTGTTTATAACATCCTTGACAGTGATTACCTGAGTACCTATTCCTATAATAGTGCAGATTATATTTTTGGAAAGCATTCATTAGGCAGGTACTATTCCTTTGCAGTTAAATATTCAATTAAATAAGAGCTGAGATTCATTAGCTTTGTAATTATTTAGATATTACATCATATGAAATATATACTATCAATCACGATTTTACTTTTATTATTTTTTTCTGTTCAAGGCCAAATTGCTGAAGGGGAAAATGGATTGTTTTATGACCAGAATAATGACCTTTACACTGGTGTTTACGTCAAAAACTTTGAAAACAATAAAGTGGAAATTGAGATGACCTTAAAAAAAGGTCAAAAGCATGGTTATACAAAAATATACTTCAAAACTGGAACTCTTAAGGAAAAAAGGTCATATAAAAATAACCTGATGCATGGCAAGTGGGAAACATGGAATAAAACTTCAGTAAAAATTGCTGAAGCCAATTACAAGAATAGTAAAAAGCATGGAAAATGGTTTATTTGGGATGACAATGGTAATCTTCGGTATGATATGACCTACAAAAATGGTAAGAAAACTGGCACCTGGTATATTTACAATGAAAATGGAGACCTGGTATCCTCTAAAGTTTACAATTAATACCTCATATTTGTTTAAATATGTCTTTTCCTCTAATAGCATCAATGCAAATTGCATTGCTGTATTTCCCTGATTAGACTGAAAGCTAAAGGGCCTATGATCAATGATCACAGGCCCTTATAAAAGCTATTAAAAATAAACTATTCAATGGCAGAAACAGTCTTCATTTTTAGCTGAATAGAATTATCTTTTGTCAGATCAATATCAACGTTAGTAATTTTAGTTTCGTATGAAATCATAGAAGAAGTAACTGAATATTCACCCGGCAGTACATCCATGAAAATAAAATTACCATTGAAATCAGTATATGAAACTTCATTCATACCTTCTAACCTAACAGCTACACCAACAAGTGCCTCCCCAGTAACCTTGTCACAAACTGAGCCACTTATACTGGTGGTTAAAAGTGTGGTGGGTCCTTCCTTAACCTTGTCACCGGCATTTAAAGTTGAGCCGGCTGACATGAATAAAATTGTTGCTAAAATAATGCTTACTATTTTTCTCATATTGCTTTGCTTTCTTTTAGATCAAAAATATAACTTAAATATTAAGCTAATCTTAAGCATACATGATTCTTACATTAAATAAATGTTAATAACTTGGTCAAAAAGAAAGCATTAATTGAAAAGCTTTTAATGATTATTTTATAAAATTCACATGAATTTTAATTTATATGTTATGAGGACTATAAGACTTCTGTTTTTATTAATCATTTTATTCTCCTTTAGTCAAAACTCAAATTCCCAGGTTATTGAGCCAGAAGAATTTATTGAAAGCACAGAATTTATTGGAAAAATATATACTGATTTCAGGGCAGACCTGAATGAGAATAGCAGGAGCTTTAATGTTACAAGGGCCTACCTTGGATTTGAAACTAAAATCGCTCCTAATTATAAAATAAAACTTGAACTGGATATTGGTAGTCCGGAAGATCTGTCAGACTTTTCCAGGATCAAAAGATATGCATATTTCAAAAATGCGGGACTGGTTTATTCCAAGGATCAACTTACTTTAAGCTTTGGCATTATTGATATGCTTCAATTCAAAATTCAGGAAAAATTCTGGGATCACAGATACCTGTACCAATCATTTATGGACCAGCACAGATTTGGGACCTCTGCTGATATAGGCGGCCGGGTTGAATACCGCATAAACCATTGGCTAACTACAGATCTTACCTTGAGTAACGGAGAAGGCTATGCTAAAATCCAGCTTGACAATTCCTTCAAAACCGGATTTGGTGCTATTTTTGACCCTGGTAAACATCTAAGGTTTCGCCTGTACTATGATTTTATGCAAAAAGATGAAACAACGCAAAGCACAGTTTCGTTTTTTTCGGGTCTTACAATTAAAAAATTCAAGCTTGGTGGTGATCTAGACATGGTTATCAATGCCACTAATGAATCAAGTCAGAATAAATGGGGATATTCTGTTTATTCTATGTATTCAGTAATGCAAAAATGGGAAGTATTCCTGCGTTATGATATGCTTACTTCAACAAAACTTATAGGAGAAGATTATGGATGGAATTATAGCCAGGATGGAAGTGCTATTATAGCCGGTATACAATTCCAACCTATTCCAAAGGTAAGCATAGCTCTGAACTACCAGGATTGGTATCCCTATCCACAAAATCTTGAAAATGAAGCATTCATTTTTATTAATTTTGAGTTTAAACTATAGTATTATGATTAAGCCTGTTTCTATTCGAATAACAAACTTACTTTGGGTTTTATTACTTGTGGTTCCCTTTCTAAGTGGCTGCCGAAAAGGAGATACTCCCATAGAAATTACAGAAACTATCATTGATCATGGAGAGGGTACCGGTACCACAACATGGACAAGCAAAAACACTTATGTTTTGCAGGGATTTGTTTTTGTAAACGAAGGGCAGGTTCTTACTATTGAACCAGGAACCGTGATTCGAGGACAAACCGGACAAGGTGATAAAGCAAGTGCATTGATTGTAGCAAGGGGAGGAAAAATAATTGCAGAAGGAACTGCACAGTATCCTATTATCTTTACTGTTGAGGGCGATGACCTTGAAGGATCCATACCGGTACATGCAAAAGGATTATGGGGTGGGCTTATTATCCTGGGAAGAGCAAAGCTTAACCTGGACGGAGGTGAAACTCATATTGAAGGAATTCCACTATCTGAGCCAAGGGGACTTTATGGAGGATCGCTTGATGATGATAACTCAGGAATACTGAAATATATATCCATCCGCCATGGAGGAACGGATATTGGTTCAGGAAATGAGATTAACGGACTTACTCTGGGAGGTGTAGGATCAGGGACCCAAGTTGATCATATTGAAATCATTTCTAATCAGGATGATGGAGTAGAACTTTTTGGGGGAAGTGTCAATTTGAAATATATCGCTGTTGCCTATTGTGGTGATGATGCATTTGATTTAGATCAGGGGTATCATGGAAAATCTCAATTCATTCTTGCTATCCAGTCTTCTGAAACCGGAGATAAACTAATTGAGATTACAGGAGGCGAGGACTCCGGATATGGATTGCCGTATACTATCCCCGAAATTTATAATTTTACAGGTATAGGAAGGGGATTTAATACCGGAAATGAAACTATTACCTTTAGTTCAAATGGGGCAGGCAATATTTTCAATTCAATTTTTACTGATCAGGATCTCGGAGTGTTTATCGAGTATCTCGAAGCTGCACAGGATTCCTATAAACAAATTGAACGGAATAATTTGGTTGTGGGAAATAATGTTTTCTGGGATATTGCTGAAAACGATTCTTTAGAAATTTTTAAGATACTGGCAGAGCAGGGAGTTGACACCAGCGAGCCGGATGCTTTTATGTTGTCTTACTTTGATGCCATGCAGCATGAAGTTAAAGATTACGGAATTGGTTGTGTAATTTGTATCGACAGCCCCCTATTCATCAAACCAAATTCTGACAATTTTCCTAATATGGCACCCTATCCACCACAGTGGTTTACACCTGTGAATTACAAGGGGGCTTTTTATGATCATAACTGGCTACTTGGCTGGTCCCTCCTGTATACAGAGAATCTGGTAATATATTAAGGAAGATACTCGTCAGACCACTATTAGTATGTACATCGGGTAAAATAATAAGTCTTTCTACTGGCCGTAACCATAAGTGGTCAGACGAGTTATTTTTAGGGTTAAACTGAGGATTTTCTTAAGGTAAAACCAAAAGTAGAACCTTCTCCAGGTGTGCTTCTTACATTCACAGTTTGCCGGTGAGATTCTATAATATGTTTGACAATGGATAAACCCAGTCCTGTACCCCCCTGTTCTTTTGACCTTCCCTTATCTACCCGGTAAAATCTTTCAAAAAGACGGCTCAAATGCTGTTTTTCAATACCTATTCCATTATCCGAAACTTCTACCAGGATATTCTTTTCCATATCATATAATCCTATCTGGGTTTGCCCTCCCCTATTTCCGTATTTAATCGAATTAGTAATAAGATTGGTAAATACCTGCTTTATCTTTTCCTTATCCGCGTAAACCATAATGCCACTTTTACTTCCTGTTTTGAATTGAGTTTGAATATTCGACTTTTCAGCTAACAGTTTAAGGCTGTCAATAACCTCCAGAACAAGACTGTAAATGTCAAATTTTTCATAAGCCAATTGTTGAGCACCACTCTCAAACATGGATATCATCTCAAGATCCTCGATTATTTTAGACAATCTCTCCACATTACGAGATGCTCTTTGAAGGTAGAGCATTTTTATTTTTTCATCATCCACTCCCCCATCAATTAATGTTTCAATATAACCCTGGACGTTAAATATGGGTGTTTTGAGTTCATGAGAAACATTTCCTAAAAACTCCTTTCTGTATAATTCCAATTCCTTCAAACGTTCAATTTCTTTGGTTTTGCTGCCAGTCCACTCCAAAACCTCCTGTTCCACTTCCTCAATTGTGTTCTTCTCAATATTCTTTATACCTGGATTTTCAGTTGTAGAGAATTTATGTTCAGAGATTGTCTTATAGATAAGTTTTATCTTCCTGTACAAAAATCTTTGAATAGAGAATAAAAACACAATATATGAAACAATAAAAACAAGCACGGTAATGGTCGCTATCAGGAGCCAATCATAGGAATATCCTCTGAATTCCCTGAACACAATCAGTAGTAGAAATATCAGTACTGCTATTAATAAAGCAGATAATACTGCAACCTGTTTTGGTGATGGATATTTAAACATTTTACTTTTTCAAGGGTAAAAGTAATAAAGCTAAAGATTCAAACAGAATTTTATGTAATGAAAACTTATTGTGGGTTTTTGTACTGACTAAAAATCTTTGTGGAAAATCGTATTTCATCACAAAATAATAAGATGCTTTTCGTATTTTTAATGCCTCTCTGAAATAGGCAACACTTATCCTCAATGGATCAGATAATCTCTAAAATGAGTAATCCCTCCTGGGCATCAATACTTAAAAGAATTGCCAGGATCCTTGGTTTTACCATTCTGGGAATCATTATGCTTGGTCTGATTCTAACAAGCTATCTTACTATAAGGAAGGATTATTTTGGCAAAAAGATACTACAAGCTGTTAACCATAAGATTCAAGGAGAACTGGTCTTTAATGACCTCCATTTTAGCCCATTAAGTCAATTCCCAAATTTCTCTGTAAGCCTTAAGGAGGTTGCCTTCTTTGAATATCCACAATCTGAAAACGATTCCAGTGAATTGCCTGTTGGCCGATTCGACCAGATCAAGTGTGCTCTTAATATTAAAGAAATAATCCGGGGAAATGTGATTGTTTCAAAGATTCTAATTAATGATGGACAAATATTTGTTAATAAGTATTCAGATTCTACCTTAAATTTTGTAAATGCGATAAGACCGGCAAACCAGCCAGAAAGCACTGAAAACAGGAGAAGAAAATCAAACCTGGAAGTTAGTGATACAAGTTACTTTAAAGCAGATTCATCAAGTATTCAGTTTGACCTGAAGTCAATTTTACTTAAGGACATATACATTGTTTTCGAGGATCAATCTACTGGTAAGCATTCCGACATAGATATTAAAAACCTAAGAGCATCTATTATATACACACCGGAAGAGATAACCAGTGATGTAAATACCTCTCTACGAATTAATAATTATATGCTATCCGAAGATCTGGTTCTAAAAGACCTTGATATAAGCCTGGAATCTGCCATGCATGTAAACCAAATTGAGAACTTGCTTGAATTTGAGAGAAGTGATTTAACAATAGGAAAAGCACAATTCAGTATGCAGGGAACTGCAGGATATGGTCAAAATAGTTCTATTGATCTCCATGTAGATGGTTCTGACAAGGACCTTAGTTTTTTCAGTATCTTCTTAAGCCAGGAAGGTCTGAAAAATCTAAAAGGTGGAGATATTTATTTCAGAGGAGCTGTAAGTGGAGAAACCGGCATAGGTATTCCAAATATAGAATGCCAGTTTGGGATTGAGGATATGCGAATGTTGATTCCCAAATCGGGTCTTTTCATTCAAGATGCTGAATTAAATGGATTTTTCAGATCCGGACTTAAAGCAGATCTGTCAGATGCCTTCCTTAAAATTGATACTATAAAAGCATCTCTTCCTGACGGGCACGTAAACGGTTCTTTTTCTATAAGAAACTTCAAATTGCCCTATTTAAACTATCAGCTTGACATAAAAACCAATTTAGCAGGATTTGATAATGTTTTTAATTTAAAAAATATTGATGACCTGGAAGGCTTAATTCATTTTAAAGATATATATGAAGGGCATTTTAATTCAGATTCAGGCTGGACTATCATTAAACTTCACCCTGCGGCACTCATTTTTGACAGTGTTTCGTTTGGCATCCCGAATACTATTGAGGTAGATCAAATGCATGGGCATATTACCGGAACCATGGATTCAATTGAAATTATGGACCTTGAAATCATATCAGGAAACAGCGATATACTCTTAAATGGAAAACTCTTTGGCATTTCACAACTTATACTGGATTCTAAGCAAGCAATTTCAGCTGATTTAAGGATTGTTTCCAACAACTTTGATCTGCCTGGTACTCTCTCCTTTTTACCCCGGCTCAGTTGGACCTTTCCATATCAAATAAAAGATATAAAGCTTGACGTTCTGATGAGCTCTTCCAAAACTGCCCTTACAGAATTCAACAGAACTCCTGAAATCAATTTTAAAATAAAGTATCTTGAGGGAACTCTTGAGAACCTGTTCAAGCCGGCAAGAATTACAAATGGATCTTTTACCCTGGGGGAAAGAGACAGCATATTAAGTCTGAAATTTGATGATTTTGATATTAAGATTGCGGGAAGTGAATTACAGGCTGATGTGGAGCTCTCTATTCCACCAAACCGGCATCTTGACCTGGCGTTTAATGTCCTTGCTGAAAATCTCAATCCTGGTGAAGTTTTATTTCGAGAATCACCAGACAGCTTCCCTAATTTCCTCTACAGCAGAATTGATGGTGATCTAAACGCCAGTCTCTATTTTAGTAGAGATACTGCTGCCATACTTACCTCATTTGATTTTTCATCGAGCAAGCTTGCTTTTACTGGTTCTGCTGACACCATTGACATTCAGGCCCTTCACTTAAACATGGAAAGAGAGCAGCATAAGATTCCCAGGGGCACAAATTCCCTGGCAGTTTTAACAGCCGATATTAAAATGGGAGCGCAATATATCCATTCCAGGCATTTTAAGGTCGATGATGTGGAATATCAAATTGATGTGGATGAGGGTGCTTATACTGTAATTCCACTTAGCTCCAGATTTTTTGGTAAACCAGGTACGGGTATTTTTACAATTGCACCCTTTGCTAAACCCTTATGGGGTCACATTGAATACGCAGTAGAACAATTCCAGATAGAGGATCTCTTGTCAACATTCAGGGAAGAACCATATCTTTCAGGACCTATGGATTTTAATGTTATTCTGGATTTTAAGGGATCAAACCTGGATACTATTTTATCAACAATAAATGCTGATATCCAGATAAAAGGACAAAACCTGAGATTTGAGGGATTGGATATTGATAAGTTTATCAATAAATTTAATCGAAGCCAACACTTTAACCTTGTTGATGTTGGAGCCGTAATAGTTGCCGGTCCTATTGGACTGGCAGTAACAAAAGGATCTGATTATGCACTGGTCTTTGTACACAATAAAGATGAATTTTCTACAATAACTGAACTAATTTCAGACAATTCAATCAAAGATGGACATTTGGAGCTGTCTGATGTGGCTTTTGCAACAGAAAAAAACAGGATAGCTATTAAAGGATGGTACAATGCTATTTCAGACAGCCTTGACATCATAGTTGGTGTGGTAAATCCAGAAGGATGTGAAATACTCAGTCAAGAGATTTATGGTCCCTTAAAAAACCCAGAACTTGGGAGTGTTAAAATCATTTCCAAATTATTTGCTCCGGTAAGCAATCTTTTCAAAGATACATCTGGAAAGGATTGCGAACCCTTCTATACCGGAAAGCTGAAACATCCGGAACTAAAAGAAAAAGATTGAAAAAATGGAATGTTGGAATGTTGGAAAAAAATCGGCAGGTTCTAAACTCACGGCACTAGTGAACTTCTTGCCCTCCTGGCTCAAAAAATTATAAATCCATTACCCTGTATTAATAGCCCAAAGTAAGCTCTGTTTCATGCGGTCCGGAAAGCTTCATTTGGTTATTTAGCCAGATGCTGCTGACCTCTTGTTTTTCGGTTTTGTCACAAATTTTACAGCCTTCAATAAACCTTTCACCCGGGCATATCTATAGGTTTAGCATAAGGCAAAATTTGCGCCAAAACCTGACTCATACTTATGCCTTAACACCAGGCTGAAGCCTGGTGCTTTTTTTCCAACTCACCTTTCCTGTTTTCAATAGTTTTCGAGATATTAATAGCCCCGGGTAAGCCCACTATTCTATATAGCTATAATACAGCCATCGCTTAAGCTTATTAACTGTAGGTTTCCTGAAAAATAACAGCTTCAGTGCGCGCCACCCGGGGTTAGCCCGCATTTTTCATACTTGGTTATAAAGTGAAGATTTAACGCAATCCGACAATAGGCCAGGTTTTTTTTCGCTTTTTCAATTATTTTGTTTGTTGTGATGTTGAAAAATGTCTTGTCAACTTTGTTTTTGATTGGTTTTTGACCTGTTATTTGTTGTTTTTTACC
>JAUVKW010000166.1 GCA_030596025.1 Bacteroidota bacterium
AACGAAAGAAGGAGAAATGCCATAATTGGCAAAGCCCTTGAAGAACACAGTTCAGGAACGGGAAAAATTGTGGTTTTAATCAGTTTGCATTAATGTAAACAATATCAGCATCAGCCAGGTCACTATCTAAACGCACAGGGCTCAGTGATAAGAGGGACTGAGGGACAGGCTCCACCTACGCCAAGGCTTCGGTGGACAAAGGATGGGGCGACTGGGAGAAAGAGAAAGAAAAGAGAAGATACAAAATAAGTCAAATGCTTGCCATATGAAATGCGACGAAGGAGCATATTTCACTGTGGTCAAAAGAACTCGCAAATTATACGGAAAATTTATGGAGATCGCTTCGTTTCCTGCCGGCAGGCAGGAAAGGCACTAGCGATGACAATTTTTTCGCATGGCAGAATGCTAAATCTGTAGACATATCTGGTCAAGACAATAATTCATACTCTTCAGGCTTAATTGATAAAAGGTCAATGTTTCGAACACTCGAAGGCAGCGCCCCCGGAGAGAAACAAACCGCAAAAAAAGGTCCGCAGCAGCACGCTTAACCAAAGAAAATCATTCATCGGACCGCATAAACAACTTACAATTATTACTCCTAACCCGGCCTCCTTTTAAGAAGCAGGTCTGTAGAGCGACTCTCCCGAGTCGCTTCGTTTCAAGTGTTTTATAAAACACAATCGACTTTGGAAAGTCGATCTACAGTACTATCCGCTAATTTGGTCAAATTTTCCAAATATTTGTTTCAAAATTTTGTAACTTGTATTGATCTTACCTGAACGTATTGATTATAAGTCTATATTAATTCCATAAGTCATGAAACTTCCAGCCAAAATTTCAAAATCTTTTCTTTTTTTTCTTTTCTTTTCACTCATCACTCAACACTCTCTTCGCTCAGGTTCCGAAAAAAATTCAATTACCAGGCACTTATCTATGGCGAATTTGATAACGACCATATCAGGCTCAATGCAAATGTGAATATAAGGGATTTTTTGGTACTGGAACCAGGTTATGCACCTGCAGATCCGGCAGAAGGAACTGTTTATTATGATGCAGACAGTCATACCCTGAGAGTTTTTGATGGAAGTCAGTGGCGGAATTTGTGGTAAGTTAAAATATTGCAGATAGTTGAATAATTTTTCAGGGTTTAGAGTTTAAATTTGTTCCTTTTATCTTTTTACTTTCATCTTTTATCTTTATTTAAGCTGCTGATCAACGGTTTCTGATTTTTTTACCCTATCCCGTAAAATTCTGGAGTACCTTACAGCCAGGTCATTATTTTTTATAGTCCAGGCCTTATTAATCCAGGTCAATGCCAATTCAAGCTTGTCTGATAACTCGCAGGCCAATGCCATATTGAAAGCAGCCTTTGAGGCAATTCCCGGATTTTCAGTTTCTGCTACTTTTTGCCAGATCCGGGCAGCTTCATCCCATGAATTCTCACGCACAAGCTTTGCTGCCATATTCATCTTTGAAGAACCACGGTGATAGTAAATACGGTTTACATCTGTCCATACCGGAACAATCTTCTCAGAAAAACCTGTACCAACAGCACTGGCAAGTTCATTTAGTATTACCTCGGTTTCGGGTAGAAAATACCATGCAATATCTTCTGTTCCTCCCATTGAGTACCACATAAGAGTATCCTTCAGAAGGTATTCATCCTCCACCTGTCCAGTTTTTGAATAGATGCGCCACTTTATCTCTGGTAAAAACATATTCACACAGTAAACAGCATTCAGTATGCTATCATCCTCCAGGTAGCTAAATTGAGGTAAGAAAAAAACAGTATCCCATAAACTCAGTTCTTCAAGAGAGATAATACCTTTCAGGCTATCCTGTAAGCATAATTCAGAAATAAAAACTGAATCCAGGCTCTCCCCCCTCCCAGCTTCATAAAATTCTTCATAATTAATAGTATCAATCATCACAGAATCCTTTAATGGCGAGAGGTCAATTACATCAAGGCTGAAATTTACAATTTCCCAGGAAAGGTAATTCAGGTAAGAAGAGGGAAGATCAATGCTACCTGTAAGGATGGTATCATTCTCTTCATAAAGAGAGGGAATTCTGTTTAAATATAGATATTTTCCAAGACCTGACGGGAGTGGTTTTTCAGATGGTACAAGGATCTGAATTGTTAATTTCTCATAGCTGCTGCAACTGAAAACGCCCAGTAAAAGAAGGAATAATAAAGTGTTTTTTCCTGCCATAGAAATCTAAAGTTAGCATTTTCTCCAAAGATAATTCAGTCGGTCTATGGGGCTGTCTTAAAAGTTAATTGTTCATAGAAAAGAGAAGTAATCCTACTTTGTGTAACCTTAGTGTGTACTTTGTGATCCTTTGTGGTTCAGCTCTTTAAGATTTTACCACAAAGGTTACACTAAGAAGTCACCAGGGAACACAAATACTTTTGAGACAGCCCCTTAACGCGTTTCAAGAAGGGTCTTATACTTACTGATCTCATCTGTAGGATTCAGATCATATGCTTTATTAATAAGCTCCCTGGCCCTGTCAGGTTTACCCTCAATTTCCGCAACTAATGCAAGGTTATAAGCAGCTCTGGAACTTATTTTCGGATCACTATGGTTCATATCCTGCTCCCAGATCACCTCGGCATCAGTCCAACGACGAAATAAAACAAGTTGATAAGCCTCTCTGAAGTTCTGATTTCCATACCTGAAATAGTTTCTTTCAACAGTTAAATAGGAAGGCGAAAGGTTTTCAAGTATTCTTAGCCCGTTTATAGTGCTTATTTTCATAAGGGACTGAGAGGCAGAAGGTAATTTTTTTTGTGCATCTTCCCGTGTCATGGCCTGTGCTTCAAATGCCAAAGAATCATATAAAGTCTTTTCATACAAAACCTCTCCATCTTTTCCGCTATAAACCCGCCAGTCTATTTCAACACCCACAACCAATCTTGCAATCTCATAGGTAGTTTTACGGGTATCATAAGCAACATTATTTGACCAGACCTTATTCCTGTCTATTTGTTTTTTTACATCATAAGACCTGAAACTTAAATCTGAATAAGGCTTAAACTGTTCCAGTGATAATATTGCGTCAGATTTTTCAGACTTGCATATCTCAATCACCTCTTGTGAATCAAGGGGTAATGGAATATGATTCTGAAATTCATCACGGGGATCCACAATAATCAATGAAGCACTGGAAAACCTTTCGCTTTTCTCAAGTTCATCCTGCATAGATTTTAAGGTTATCTCTGAAGTCTCCTGCTGCATTCCTTCCAGCCCCTTCCCTTTCAAAACCAGATCTCTTGAAGTATTTGGGATGTTTTGAATACTATCCTGTATCCTGTTATTCAGGCTAAGCTCAATAATAGAGTCTGGTAAGGACCAAATGGCAGGTTGACGAACATCTACAACAATATTTGCCATCTTGCATGAACTGGCCAGCAAAAGCGGTACAATTATTACAAAAAACAGTATCCGAAATTTCATATGCCAAAATTTAACAAAATTGTAAAAATATTTACTACGTAGTTGGCTGGCATTTGTCCACTGACTGTGCGTTCCATAACTTCAGTAAATTAGGTGGTTAAAGAAAAACCAAAACCTAAACCCTCCCCCTTTTCACATAAATAAACAGCAAATATTATTCATTAATCATTCTTCATTAGTCATTAGACATTAATCATTAATCATTCCACTAGGTGTTCATCCCACCACAAACATGAACAACCTGTCCGGTTACATAAGAAGAAAGGTCTGATGCAAGAAAGAGGGCTGTATTTGCAACATCTTCTGGACTCCCACCCCTTCTTAAAGGGATTTGCTGCACCCATACTTTTTTCACATCTTCAGGCAACTTAGCCGTCATCTCAGTCTCAATAAATCCAGGGGCAATTGCATTGCAGCGTATTCCCCTTGAGCCTACTTCCTTGGAAATAGATTTTGTAAAACCAATCATTCCGGCCTTGGATGCAGAATAATTCGATTGACCTGCATTTCCGCTAACGCCAACCACGGAGCTCATATTGATTATAGATCCAGACCTTTGCTTTAACATCACAGGTTGTACAGCCTTTGTGAAGTTAAATACCGATTTCAGGTTTACAGTGATCACAGCATCCCATTGGTCTTCCGACATTCTCATCAACAAGGTATCCTTAGTGATCCCAGCATTATTAACAAGGATGTCAATCTGCCCAAAATCTTCCATAATTTGTTTTACCACCTCTTCTGTCTGGCCATACTTGCTGGCATCAGAAACATAGGCTTTAGCCTTTACTCCCATTGCTTCCAGGTCTTTAATAAGAGCTTCTGCAACTTCATTAATCACGAGGTCTGTAACAGCAATATTCGCACCTTCACTGGCGTATTTAAGAGCAATGGCACTTCCTATCCCCCTGGCAGCTCCAGTAATAACAGCAGTTTTTCCTTCAAGTAATTTCATAAGTATATTTTAAAAGTTATTATTAGACTGACTTAAACTTTTTAACTGAGCCTGTCAAATAGTTTTGATACAAGTACAGGTATCAAATATATAAGTATTCATCAAAATTAAGCTTTTATCTGTAATAAGAATCACTGGTGTCCGGTAAAAAACAATATGTGGGCTAAAGCCCGGTGACATCAGTAATTCTGTAACCCCGGGCTTAAGCCCGGGGTTAGTAATACCTTGTTTTATTGGGCTTTAGCCCCTCAGGTAAATAAGTATTTTGACAGCTTCGAGCAAATATCAGTAGCTTTTCCCTGAAGAAATATATCCGTAATACCAGGTGTATAATTACTTTCATTCGGGTTTATTTCAATGATGGTTGCACCATTTTCCTTAGCCATACGTGGTATAAGGGAAGCAGGCATAATTTCTCCTGTGGTTCCAATCAATATAAAGACCTCAGATTGAAATGCTTCCTCATTCGAAGCTTTTTGTGCTTCTTCCGGAATCGCTTCTCCAAAAAAAACAAAATCAGGCTTCAGTAATCCCCCGTCCTTAATACAGCTAACAGGTAACTGATCGAGCTGAACCTCTGATGACAAATAGCTTTGTCCACATTTCGTACAAATCAGATTTCTTGAACTACCATGGTATTCATGAACCTTACAGCTACCAGCCTCCTGATGCAGGTTGTCAATATTTTGAGTTATTACAGATGAAAGAAGACCTTCTTTTTCCAGCCTTGCAAGAAAGTAATGCGCCGCGTTGGGTGTAGCCGCACCAAAGAAATCATAAAAAATCTCTTTGATTACCTCCCATGAGTGCCCGGGATTGGCATTAAAATAGTTGATATCAAGAACAATGGGATCATACTTACTCCAGAGTCCATCCTCACCCCGAAAAGGAGGAATGCCACTTTCTACAGAAATTCCAGCTCCGGTAAATGCTGTGGTATGTTTGGAATTTCTGAGAAGTTCAGCTGCTTTTTGTATCAGTTCTTTCATAAATAAAAAAGCTCCCTGAAGGAGCTCTTAATTATAATTTATTTGACCAAACCGGCCATTGCCTTTCCTATATCTGCAGGTGATTCCACAACATGAATTCCGCAATCCCTCATAATCTCCATCTTTGCAGCAGCAGTATCAGCTTTGCCCCCGATTATTGCCCCGGCATGCCCCATTCTCTTTCCTTTTGGAGCAGTCTGGCCGGCAATGAAACCAACCACTGGCTTTGTAGCATTTTCTTTGATCCAGTAAGCAGCATCTGCCTCCATGCTTCCGCCAATTTCTCCAATCATTATAATTCCATCTGTCCCGGGGTCCTCCATAAGCATCTTAACGGCTTCCAGGGTTGTGGTTCCAATAATAGGGTCTCCTCCAATTCCTATGCATGTAGATTGCCCAAGTCCTGTCTTGGTAATCTGGTCCACTGCCTCATATGTTAAGGTCCCTGACCTGGAAACAATTCCTATACCACCCTTTTTATGAATAAAACCTGGCATAATACCAACCTTGGCTTCGCCGGGAGTGATAATGCCCGGACAATTCGGACCAACCATCTGTACATCCTTTCCGCTAAGATATTCTTTAACCTTAACCATATCTGAAGTTGGTATCCCTTCAGTAACGGTAACAATTACCTTAATGCCTGCATCTGCTGCCTCCATAATGGCATCTGCTGCAAAGGCCGGTGGGACAAATATTACACTTACATCTGCTCCTGTTTCTTTCACTGCATCTTCAACAGTATTAAAAACCGGTCTGTCAAGGTGTGTTTGTCCACCCTTACCAGGAGTCACACCACCAACAACTATGGTTCCGTATTCAATCATCTGACTGGCATGAAAGGTGCCTTCCCCGCCTGTAAATCCCTGTACTACTACTTTTGAATCTTTATTAACTAATACACTCATTTTAGATTTTGCTATGGTTTAAAAAACTTCACCAAAAGTATATTTTTTAAAGCTTAATTCAAAGGAAGAATTTTCAAATCTTAATTTCCATCTACCGGCCAGGCAGGCAGGGATACTTTTATCGTTGATCTTGCGGTCCATAACTGAATTAAAATATTATATTGCGTTTCGGTCCGGACCTCTATTGGAGTGATCTCTTTATACACCAGGCTAAAGCCCGGTGCTATTTTTTACTTTCCTCTAACCTTTTTTTCCTCTTCGCCCTTTGCCCTGAGCCCTTTGCCTCTTCTTTTTCCTCAACTATTCAACTCTTCAACTATTCAACCTTTTTGTTCGTATATTTGCAGCATCATTTCTCAATCATGATAAAAGAAGATACAATA
>JAUVKW010000220.1 GCA_030596025.1 Bacteroidota bacterium
GGCAACAGAAGCTTCTATGAAGGTTCATGAGGATGGTATGATTACAGGCTATAGAAGATCTAAAGGCTGGGCTCGTGACCAGATAATTTATTTTGCAGCAATGTTTGATCAGCCTGTGGTTGCTTATGATTTGATTGAAAGTGGAATAAATAGTGGCATGCTAGAAGTAAATAATAAGACTGTACAGGGGATTTTTGAGTTTTCAGCAGATACCATTCAATTAAAAGTGGGCCTGTCTTCCGCCAGTGTCGATGGGGCTATAAGAAGCTTGGAAGAGGAGATAACTCATTGGAATTTTAATGAGGTAAAAATGAAAACTCAAAAAAGATGGGAAAATGAGCTTTCAAGAATACAGATACAGACTGCAAACTATGAGGATAAGGTGATTTTTTATACCTCATTCTACCACACAATGATGGCTCCCACTTTATTTTCTGATCTGAATGGTGAGTACCATGGTCCGGGAGGTAAAGTAAATACGATCGGGAATGGGAAGCAATACACAGTTTTTTCACTTTGGGATACATTTCGTGCAGCTCATCCCTTATATACACTGGTATTTCCTAATCTGGTTCCTGATCTGATTAATTCAATCTTGTCTTTTTACAGAGAATCAGGACTGTTACCGGTTTGGGAGCTTATGGGTAATGAAACAAATACCATGATTGGCTATCATAGTATCCCCGTAATAGTGGATGCCTTTCTGAAAGGGTTTGTAGATTTTGATTCGGAACTGGCATTTCAGGCTATGAAAAAATCTGCAATGCAGGATCGAGAGGGACTAAATTACTATAAGGATAAGGGATATATACCAGCTGATCTTGAGAATGAATCTGTTTCAAAGGCTCTTGAATATGCTTTTGATGACTGGTGCATTGCTGCTATGGCAAAGAAATTGGAGAAGAAAGAAGAATTTGAGGTTTTTAGTTTAAGGGCAAAGAATTTCAGGAATCATTTTGACCGGAATACTGGGTTTATGAGAGGTAAACTAGAAAATGGGAAATGGAAAGAGCCATTTGACCCGCTGTATTCTGCACACAGATCAGATGAATATACGGAAGGAAATGCATGGCAGTATTCCTGGTTTGTCCCACATGATGTATCCGGATTAATAACATTGATGGGTGGTAATGAAAAGTTTATTGCAAAACTTGATTCTCTATTTGAACATACGGAAAAGGTGCATGGAGAGCTTGCTTCTTCTGATATTTCAGGCTTAATAGGTCAGTATGCCCATGGTAATGAACCAAGCCATCATATTGCCTATTTGTATTCTTACGCAGGTGCTCCATGGAAAACACAGGCTATTGTAAGTAAAATTCTTGATGAATTATATTCTGTCAGTCCTGATGGCTTAAGTGGGAATGAGGATTGTGGACAAATGTCAGCCTGGTATATAATGAGCTCAATTGGTTTCTATCCGGTAAATCCTGCCCAGGGGATTTATGTATTGGGAAGTCCGAAATTTGATAAGATTTCGATAAGTACTGCATCAGGGAAAGAATTTAAAATATCAGTCTCAAATAACAATAATGAAAATATTTATATCCAGGCAGCCTTTCTGAATGGAGAAGAACTTAAAAGAAGCTATATTACTCATGAGGAAGTGCTTAATGGAGGTGAATTGAAAATTGAGATGGGGAAGGAGCCAAATAAGAATTTATGGAACATGCCGGAAGCAGTTCCTCCTTCATGGTTTAATTGAGGATAGTTATTGTGAAACACCGAACCCGGAGCTGGAATTACTCCCTTTCCTGTTTTTCGGTTTTGTCACAAATTTTGCAGCCTTCAATAAACCTTTCACCCGGGCATATCTATAGGTTTAGCACAAGGCAAAATTTACGCCAAAACCTGACTCATACTTATGCCTTAACACCAGGCTGAAGCCTGGTGCTGTTTTTCCAACTCACCTCTCCTGTTTTCAATAGTTTTCGAGATAACTAGGTTTTGGAATCTACTCATATTTCAATGATTCAGCAGGATTTGCACTGGCTGCTTTTAATGCATGTACACTAATAGTAAATAAGGCAATAAACAGGGCTATTAAACCTGAAAGCAGAAAAATCCAGATATTAATATTTGTTTGGTAGGCAAAGTTTAACAACCATTTTTTCATAAAGATCCAGGCTACGGGTACAGCCAGGATAAATGCAACAACTACAAGCTTTGCAAAATCTGAAGATAGCAAGCTAACGATTCCTGGGATGCTGGCACCCATTACTTTTCTTATTCCAATTTCTTTTGTCCTTTTGGCAGCAGTATATGCGGCCAAACCAAATAAACCTACACAGGCAATCAGAATTGCAAGAATGGTAAAAATCCCAAAAATTTTACTGGATATTTCCTCACTTTTGTATAATTCAAAAATATCATCATCAAGATATTGATAACTGAAAGGTTGTTCAGGGAGGAATTCATTCCACTTTTTTTCTATAAATGAAAGAGTTTCGGCTTTTCCTTCATTCTCTATCCTGATGCTCAGAATGTTTGTGAAAGGTTGGACCGGGCCATCAAGACTCCACATCACAAAAGATTTGATATCTGTATGGAGTGAGTTATAATGAAAATCTTTAACTACTCCAATTATCTTCATTTCAAAACTTGGTCTGTCACCATCTGCAGGTATATGTAAAGTTGCCCCTACAGGATTTTCTAATTTGAATTCTATTACTGCAGATTCATTTATTACCATTGACAAAGAATCTGTAAAATCTTTTGAGAAGCCCCGTCCTTCAATGATTCTCAGATCCATGGTATGGAAGAAATCATAATCAACCGACATGCCTCTTGAAGTAAGAACTTCGGAGTTGAGATTCTTAGTTTGAAAAAATACTCCGGGATAAAAACCTCCCGATATTTTATCGCTTGATGCTGTGACAGCAACAATTTCAGGGTTCTTCAGAAGCTCAGTTTTGAAGGCTTCAACTCTCGTTTCCAGGGCACGGGCACGATTAACAATTAGGATATTTTCCCTGGCAAATCCCATATCAGTATTTTTCAAAAAGTGCATTTGTTTCAATACGAGAAGTGTAATTGAAATGAGGAGAATCGAAATCCAAAACTGAAAAACTACCAGAGAATTCCTGAGAAAAGTTCCTTTGCCGGAAGAAGAAAACTTCCCTTTTAATACAAGGCTGGGCCTGAAGGCGGATAGTACAAATGCAGGGTAACTTCCGGCCAGCACACCAATTATGATACCAATAAATAAAAGAAGTGGAAGGGTAAAAAAATTGTCAAAATAATGAATACTTAATTCCTTTCCTGACAGAACATTAAATGAAGGCAGAAAAAGTTCTACAAGGACTACAGCAATAACCAATCCAAATAAAGTAATTAATATTGACTCTGTCAGGAATTGAAATATTAATTGTTTCTTTTGAGACCCTACAACCTTTCTCATACCAACCTCCCTGGCCCGGTCAGCAGATCTTGCTGTGGAAAGATTCATGAAGTTTATTCCTGCAATAATTACAAGGAAGAGAGCAATCCCAGTAAGGATAAATACGTAGCTTTTATTCCCGTTCGTCCTGATCTCAGCTTCAAGATGGGAAGTGAGATAGATGGAGGTAAGTGGTTGAAGGTAATAATGATATCCATTTCCGGCAGCAGTATATTCTTCGAAGCTAACACCTAACTGGGTTCCA
>JAUVKW010000179.1 GCA_030596025.1 Bacteroidota bacterium
AAAAGACTTGGTTATGTTTTCTTTTTTTTTCAAGAGCCGTTAAATTTTGATTCAGTTCAATCCATACACTTTTTACAATTTTATCAAGTTCTGAATGAATATGCTCCAGGCTGAGATCAGGATATTGAAGTCTTGCAATAAGATATGCTCCATCAATCAAATTAGTTGCTCCGGAAGATTTCCAGCTGACAAGTTCTTTTTCTACAGATTTGATGTGAATTTCATGGATCAGGTTTTCAATTCTATTCTGAAGGAATTCATCTCCCGATGTCTCCCAGGCTTTTTCAAGTATAGGAATGATCTCTGAACCCTGGCTTAACAAATTTTGGTTTACCGATTGAAATACCTGTGAATCGGGATCATCCAGTAGTTGTATTAAGGCCTGTATTTCATTTTCTGAACTCATTTTATCCCTACCTGGTTAATTTGTCAAGTACATAAGCTACCAGCTTTTTTATTACCGGCTTGTAGTCTGATATATAATCTTCAGTAACCCTGTTTGCTATAATAGTACATACTGTTGCTGCTTCATGACCTAATAGTTTTCCCAATCCATAGATTGCAGAGCTTTCCATTTCAAAATTAGTAATTATGTTTTTCTCAAAGCTGAACCTGGTAATCGCTTCATTCAGAAGTTTCATGCTGGGATCCAGCCTTAAGGTTCTGCCCTGTGGTCCGTAAAAGCCTGGAGCAGAGATAGTAATTCCTTTGATTGTTTCCGGCCCTGATAATTTTGAGATCAGGTTTTCGGAGGCATCAACAACATATGGAGTGGCAAGCCTGTCATTCCATGGCAACTGGCTGATAAGAGCGTTCTCAAACTCAAGGTTTGATATTTTTTCAGATCCGGAATAATAGTTGAGCAGTCCATCAAAACCAATTGCTTTTGAACTAAGCAAAAAGGAACCTACTTTAATATGCTCTTGCAAACTGCCTGAAGTACCAATTCTTACAAGGTTCAAAGATTTTTTTTCCTTTTTTTCAATTCTCTTTTCCAGGTCTATATTTACCAGGGCATCTAATTCATTGACTACGATATCAATATTGTCGGTTCCAATGCCTGTGGATATTACAGAAATCCGTTTTCCATTATAAGTTCCGGTATGTGTAACAAATTCACGATTTGACACTTTTAACTCGACATCAGAGAAACAGGAAGAAACAAGTTCAACTCTTTCCGGGTCACCAACCAGGATGATATCCCTGGCAATTTGCCCTGGTTTTAAATGCAAGTGAAATACACTCCCATCAATATTGGTGATAAGGTCTGAAGGCTTAAGGAATTTCATATACAATATTTTATGAAGAAATTCTATGAAGAAATTCTTTGAAAAAAGAATCAAAGCTATTCAAAAATTGTGAATCCCGCAATTTGGTGGAAAAAGCCAACTTATTTCTAATGTTAATAAAAGATAAAAGGCTCATAATTTCGGTATTTTCGATTACTTTTGCAGTTCAATTAAGAAATACGTATTAAAACCATTTTAAAAACTTATAATCATGAAACAAAAACAACCTCTTTTAATTTTAATTGCAATAATTTTTGTGTTACTGTTGGTATTTAGCAGCCGCATGTTTTTCATCATTGAACCTGGTGAAAGAGCAGTAGTATTTAAATCTATTTCCGGAAATTTTGAAAAAGATGATATAGTATCTACCGGACTGAAAATGATTGCTCCCTGGAATAAAATTTTCAGATATGATGTTAAGGAGCAAAAGAGTGAAGAAACAATGGATGTTTTGAGTAAGAATGGGTTATCGATAAATATGGATGTTACAGTTCGTTTTAATCCAGTCTACATCAAGATTGGATATCTTCATGAAACCTTCGGTGTTAGTTATGTAAGCAGGTTGGTTACCCCTGAAGTGCGTTCCACTGTAAGAAGGGTAGCCGGAAGGTATACTGCTGAAGAAATTTATTCAACCAAAAGAAATGAAGTGGAAACTTCTATTATTGAAGAGACTGCTGCAATTTTGTCGCAAAACGATATTGAAATGCATGCCTTATTGATTCGTTCCATAAATCTTCCTGCTGAAATCAAACAAGCGATTGAGTCAAAGCTTCAGCATGAACAGGAAGCCCTGGCCATGACCTTCATTAATGAAAGAGAAAGACTGGAAGCTGAAAGGAAAGGGATTGAAGCTAAAGGGATTGCAGATTATAACAGAATCCTTAGTGCCAGTCTTACAACTATGATCTTAAAGCAGAAAGGGATTGATGCCACACTGAAACTGGCAGAATCTCCCAATGCCAAGGTAGTAGTTGTTGGAAGTGGTAAGGATGGCCTTCCTCTTATCCTTGGAAATAATTAGTTGAGATTCATAGAATTCAGTGAAAATAATTCCCGGTTTTTATATTTTTAAAAACCGGGAATAAAGTAAGACTCTGTAAGGTCAAATAACTTTTTACTTGCGAATATTTTAGATGAGGATGAAAATACAAAAATTTTTACCCTTTGCTTTTCTTGTGTTTATAGGGTTAAATGCACATGGCTTTGATACAAAGAAGACTTTAAATGCCGTAGTGGTTTCAGAAGCCCCAAAAATTGATGGGATTCTTGACGAAAACATTTGGAGTTCTGCCGTTCCCAGTTCAGATTTTGTACAGTATTCTCCCTTTAATGGAGATCCGGCATCTTTCCGAACTGTTGTCAGGGTTGTATATGATCAATCAGCTCTATACATTGCTGCTATGATGTATGATCCTTATCCAGATAGTATTTATACTGAACTGGGACCAAGAGATTCAGACAGGAACTTAAATGCAGACCATTTTTCATTTGATATCAATCCCTTTAATGATGGGGTGAATGGGATGACTTTTAAGGTTTCAGCTTCTGGTGTAAAAACCGATAAAATGCGAACCAGTGCGGGCAGGCATGGATCTGATATTTCCTGGGATGTGGTTTGGCATAGTGCAGTAAATATCAACTCTCAAGGTTGGTCTGTAGAAATAAAAATTCCTTACTCGGCAATACGTTTTCCTAAGTCAGATGTTCAGCTCTGGGGCGTTAACTTCTGGCGGGAAATCAGGCGGAAGAGAGAATGGTCAACCTGGAATTATGTGGACAATGAAGTAGGGAATTCCTTTAATTACCTGGGTGAATTAGGAGGGATAGAGTCGATAGAACCGCCTCTCAGGTTATCATTTACTCCATACCTTTCAGCTTATCTTGAAAATAATTCAGAAACAGGAAACTGGTCATCTTTCTATAATGGAGGGATGGATCTTAAATACGGAATCAACGAAAGTTTCACCCTTGATTTAACACTTATCCCGGACTTCGGACAGGTTCAATCAGATGATATAATACTTAATCTTACCCCTTTTGAAGTAAAATACAATGAGAAGCGGCCATTCTTTACAGAAGGAACTGAATTGTTTAGTAAAGGAGGAATCTTTTATTCCAGGAGGGTAGGCTCAAGGCCCAGGAAATATCTAAATTCATACGAATTGGATTCATTGGAAACTATTTTACAGAATCCTTTGGAATCAAAGCTGATCAACGCTACTAAAATTTCAGGGCGCACAAAAAGTGGACTTGGTATTGGAGTATTTAATGGTATGACAGCTACCATGTATGCTGAAATTGAAGATTCAACCGGAGCCACAAGAAAAGAAATGACCCAACCTTTTACCAATTATAATATGATTGTTCTGGATCAGAGTCTTAAGAATAATTCATATTTCAGCCTGTTAAATACTAATGTATGGCGGGATGCACCGAGGGATGAAGATTTTTACACAGCTAATGTGACAGGAACAGATTTTAAGTTTTTAAACAAAAATAATATGTACTCTGTTTCCGGGCAGGCTGCTCTTTCTCAAAAGTATTATGATTCATTGGATACAGATCTGGGATACAGGGTCTTTTTGAATATGGGAAAAACAGGTGGTGTTTTCAGGGCAGAGTACCAGACCGAAATTTTATCTGACACCTATGACCCAAATGATATGGGCTATGAGCGTAACCAAAATGAAATGAGGCATGAGACCAGCTTCAGTTACAATATTTTCAGGCCTGTTGGCCGTATTCAATCTTCGAGAAATTCCCTGGAGATTGAATATGTAAGTCTGTATAAACCAACTGAATTTTCTACTCTCAAGGTTTCTTTAAGCAGCTTTACAACATTTATGAACTATTGGACAATTCGTCCTGAGATTGAATATACTCCTTTGGGAGTACATGATTTCTATGAGCCCAGGGTAGATGGCAGAAGCTATTATCGTTACCCTGATCTCTTTTTTTCAGGATGGATTTCAACAGACAGCAGAAAAGACCTGCATGTACGTGTTAATTTTGGCTTTGGTAAGAATAGTTCTCCATACAACCAATTCGGTTATGGTTTTGGAGTATCTCCGAGGTTCCGGGTAAGTGACCGTCTTCAATTTTCATGTGAGTCCCGTTATTCAAAAAGACTGCAGGATATTGGCCATATAGATTCATCTAATCCTGATTCCATTATTTTTGGGATGAGAGATAACCATACTATAAATAATACCATTGAAACGAGTTTTATTTTTACTAACAGGATGCATTTAAGCTTCAGATTAAGACATTACTGGTCAAAAGTGGATTACAATGATGAGTTCTTTCTATTAAAAGAGGATGGATACCTTGAAACTAATGATTATGTAACAGAAAATGAGGATATAAATTTTAATACTTTTAATATTGATTTGGCTTATGTCTGGAGATTTGCACCCGGAAGTGAGATGTCTGTGGTGTGGAAAAATTCGATCTATAGCAGGGATGATGTTTTAATTGATAATTATTTTGATAATTTGCATAATGTCTTACAATCACCACAGGTCAATAGTTTTTCAATTAAAATATTGTACTATCTGGATTACCAGTATCTTAAAAGAAAATCTTAATTTTGTCTGGGCAAATGTATTTTTTTGAGTTATGATTCAACGGGTTCAAAGTGTGTATTTGTTTTTCTCAGTCATTAGCATGGCTTTAATGTTGGTTTTCCCTATTGCTAAATTGATTGGTCCCGGAGAAATTAGCTATGAGTATTTATTCTATGGAATTACTACTGCAGGTGATCAGGGCGAAGTTGTTCTTTCATCCATTCCTTTAGCCTGTCTTCTGGCTGCTATTCCACTGGTGAGTCTTACTACTTTATTTTTATTCCGATACCGAATTCTACAGATAAGACTTTGTGTTTTTAATATTCTTTTGATGATAGGTGCTCTGATTTTAACCTGGTACTATACTTACCTGGCTGGAAAAACCCTGAATGTTGAAGCACTTTTCTCTTTTCCAGCCATTATGCCACTCGTTGCAGCCATATTATCTTACCTGGCATTCCGTGGAATAAGAAGAGATGAATTGCTGATTAGATCTGTAGATAGAATAAGGTAGAAAGAAATGGAATGATGGAATGATGGAATAATGGAAACTCTAAACTCTAAACTCTAAACTCTAAACTCTAAACTTCTTCACTTACATAACCTCCATATGCTCCTGGTCTGTGATTTTTTCACAGTAATGGCACTTCAATGCAATTTCACCTTTAGTGAGAACCTTGAATTTTGTGGTTACTTCTTCATTATTGGTTATGCATTTAGGATTGACACATTTGGCAATCCCAATAATTTCTGATGGTACCCTGACAATATATTTATTAACCACCTCATAATCTTTTATTTTACTAAGTCTTGCTTCAGGGGCAACCAGTGCAATACGGTTTATCTCATTTCCTCTAAAGGTCTTTTCGGCCACTTTAATAATTGCTTTTTGTCCGAGTTTATTGCTGGGCAGATTTGTCCCAAAAGTGATCTGATGGTCAAACTTATCCAATCCCAGTATTGAGATAACCTTAAACAGATTTTTTGCAGGAATATGGTCAATTACTGTCCCGTTCTTTATTGCACTTACACTAAGTTGTTTTCCTTTGCTCATTGAATTAATAATTTACTTAATTAGACCAAGAAGTGTAGAAATAATAGCCTGTCTGGTATAAACCCCATTTAAAGCCTGAGTAAAGTAGTATGCCTTTTCACTGTCATCTACATCCGTATGAATCTCATTTACCCTGGGTAAGGGATGAAGAACTTTCATATTGGCTTTTGTGTTTTCAAGCATTTCTTTTCTTAATACATACACGTTTTTTACTTTTTCATATTCCATTGGGTCTGAAAATCTT